>NZ_QSNX01000018.1:0-42520 GCF_009498575.1 Rahnella sp. RcJ3 | reverse complement strand
TGGAGCGGGAAACGAGACTCGAACTCGCGACCCCGACCTTGGCAAGGTCGTGCTCTACCAACTGAGCTATTCCCGCGTCGCATGGCACTGCTTTTACGGCTTAAATCTTTGAATCTACGTAACTTAAAAATTTGGAGCGGGAAACGAGACTCGAACTCGCGACCCCGACCTTGGCAAGGTCGTGCTCTACCAACTGAGCTATTCCCGCTCTGCGCACTCAACGAAATTCTTCATCGGTACGGGGTGCGCATTATACGAGAAATCCTTTTAGCCGCAAGCCCCTGAAAGCAAAAAAATGAATTTTTCGTTCAAGTGTCGATTAAAACATCAAAGAGATGAATTAATCAGCGAAACACGGTGATTTCGTGCTCCGCAGCGCAATAAAAAAGATTTCAGTTATTCTGGAGATTAATAAAATGTTCGCGGTAGTAGGCTAATTCAGCGACGGATTCACGGATATCATCCAGGGCCTGATGGGTATTTTGCTTTTTAAAACCGGCCAGCACTTCCGGCTTCCAGCGACGCGCCAGTTCTTTCAGCGTGCTGACATCCAGGTAACGGTAATGGAAATACTCTTCCAGCTCCGGCATATACTTAAACAGGAAACGTCGGTCCTGCCCGACGCTGTTGCCGCAAATCGGCGATTTCCCCGCCGGAACCCACTCGCGCAGGAACTCGATAGTTTTTTGCTGTGCTGCATTGTCATCAAACGGGCTGGCTTTGACGCGATCCACCAGACCGCTGCCGGTGTGCGTACGCACATTCCAGTCATCCATCAGCGCCAGCTGAGCATCAGACTGATGCACCGCCATCACCGGCCCTTCGGCCAGAATGTTCAGATGCGCGTCCGTCACCAGCGTGGCAATCTCAATAATGCGGTCACGTTCAGGATCCAGACCGGTCATTTCCAGGTCGATCCAAATTAAGTTCGAGTCATTTGCAGCCATGATGTGTCCTGTTACAAAGTAGAGAGTTGACGGAGATCTCCGTCATTCGGGCAATTACTATAAAATAGCTGGTATCATAGTCGTTTTGGTCGCACCGAGCGATTAAAGCCAGTCAAGTGAGGCGCAGTGACTAAGTCAAAACTGTCTAAAGGGCAACAACGTCGCGTTCAGACTAACCATCAGCGTCGTCTGACACAGACCGACAAACGAAAAGAGCTGGACGATTCTCTGCATGGCGAACCGCAGGACGGCGTTGTCATCAGCCGTTTCGGGATGCATGCGGACGTTGAAGCGGCCGACGGCAGCCAGCACCGTTGCAATATCCGCCGTACCATCCGTTCTCTGGTCACCGGTGACCGCGTTGTATGGCGCGCCGGGGAAAATACCAGTGTGAAAGGTATCGTCGAGGCGGTTCACGAACGAACTTCCGTTCTGACACGCCCTGATTTCTATGATGGCGTCAAACCCATTGCCGCAAACATTGACCAGATCGTCATTGTCTCCGCCATTCTGCCGGAGCTGTCGCTCAATATTATTGACCGTTATCTGGTGGCGTGCGAAACCGTTGAAGTTGAGCCGCTGATTGTGCTCAATAAAATCGATCTGCTCGACGACGAAGGCCGTAAATTCGTTCAGGGCATGATGGATATCTACCGCAATATCAATTATCGCGTACTCGAAGTGTCGAGCCAAACCGGCGAAGGCATGCCTGCGTTTGAAAAGGCGCTGACTGACCGCATCAGTATTTTTGCCGGCCAGTCAGGCGTAGGCAAATCCAGCCTGCTGAACGCCCTGCTGCCACCGGATGAAAAACAAATTCTGGTGAATGAAGTCTCTGATAACTCAGGCCTGGGTCAGCACACCACCACCGCAGCGCGTCTGTATCACTTCCAGCATGGCGGCGACGTCATCGACTCCCCGGGCGTGCGTGAATTCGGCTTATGGCACCTTGCGCCAGAGCAAATCACCCAGGGCTTTGTCGAATTCCGTCCTTTCCTTGGCTACTGCAAATTCCGTGACTGCAAACACGGCAGTGATCCGGGCTGTGCAATCCGTGACGCCGTAGACCGGGGTGAAATAGCCGAAGAACGTTTCGACAACTACCACCGCATTCTGGAAAGCATGGAAGACGTAAAAACACGTAAAAACTTCGACACGCTGTAATGCTAATTAATTGAATTAACATGTTAATGGCAAACGGGTGAGGTTAACGGAAGTTGAACCGTTGATTTCACCCCGTTACAATCCTCCGCCATACAACACTGCGTGACCCTGAACTGATTTCAGGGTCTCCTGCAAAATGACCGGTAACGCCGGTCATTCATACCATCCAAGAGGTTTTCCCCGTGCTGGACAGTATCAAAATCAAACTGCAATACTTACTTCCTAAACAAGGACTGACCCGTCTTGCTGGCTGGGGCGCGGACAAACGTGCGGCCACGCTGACCCATTGGGTGATCAAAGCGTTTGCGCGTTTTTATAACGTCGACATGAAAGAAGCGCAAAACCCGGATCTCAAATCTTACGCCACATTTAACGAATTCTTCGTGCGTCCGCTGCGCGATGGCGCACGTCCGGTCGTCAGCGGTCTGGATATGCTTTGCCTGCCAGCCGACGGCGCAGTTAGCCAGTTAGGGGCAATTACCGATGGCAAGCTGTTCCAGGCTAAAGGTCATTTCTACAGTTTAGAAGCGCTGCTGGCGGGTAACTATCTGCTGGCTGAGCAGTTCAAAGACGGCCAGTTCGCCACCATTTATCTGGCACCACGGGATTATCACCGCGTGCATATGCCGTGTGACGGCGTGCTGCGCGAAATGATTTATGTGCCGGGTGATTTGTTCTCCGTCAACCCGCTGACCGCCGCGAATGTGCCAAATCTGTTCGCCCGTAACGAACGCGTCATCTGCGTCTTTGATACTGAATTCGGGCCGATGGTGCAGATTCTGGTCGGCGCAACGATTGTCGGCAGCATTGAAACCGTCTGGGCCGGCGGTGTCACACCACCACGCGAAGGCATTATCAAACGCTGGACCTATCCGGCGGCGGGCGAAGAAGGTGCCATCGCGCTGGAAAAAGGTCAGGAAATGGGCCGTTTCAAACTGGGTTCTACGGTGATCAACCTGTTTGCCGCTAAACAAATTCGCTTCATGCCGAATCTGAGCAATGGCACCGTGACCCGCATGGGCGAACCGTTCGCTGAAGCGCTGCGTGAAGCGGCACCCGCAACAACTGACGCGCAAGCACCAGCAACAGAAGTACCTGTAGCAACAGAAACACCTGCTGGTGTGGCAACGGCTGAACCACAAGTCCCGAAAGATTATTAAGTTCGCCCTGAACAGACGAAAAGAACTGAGAAAAAGGATGTGACCGAGTGCGCCTGATCCCCGCCCTGCTGATGAGTTTACTGCTGTCCCTGCCATTGATGGCGGGTGCAGCCCCGACTGAAGATCAGCTCAAACAGGAGCTGAAACAGGCGGAAGCCAACAAAGAAATGGCCAATCAGACGCAGGTGGTTGAGGCGCTGCAAAGCGCACTCAACTGGCTGAATGAAGCCAGTGTTTCAGCCGGGCGCACGGCGGAATATCAAAAGGTCATTGATGACTTTCCAAAACTGACGCAGGCCCTGCGCCAGGAATTGCGAAATCAGCCTGACAAGCCACCCGCGCTGGATAACAGCATCTCAGCCGCTCAGCTCGAGCAGCAAATTCTGCAAGTCAGCAGCCAGCAACTGGAAGAAACCCGCCAGTTACGTCAGGAGCAGGATCGTTCCCGCGACATCAGCGACTCACTAAGTCTGATCCCGCAACAGCAATCCGAAGCCCGCAACGCGCTGAGCGACATCGATCAGCGCATACAGGCGGCGACAGCGGCGGCCACCTCCTCACCCCTGGCGCAGGCGCAACTCAGCGCGCTTCAGGCCGAATCCGCAGCGCGCAAAGCGAAGGTGGATGAACTGGAACTGGCTCAGCTTTCTGCCAATAACCGGCAGGAACTGTCGCGGATGCGCACCGATCTCTACAAAAAGCGCGCCGATTTTCTTGATCAGCAATTACAGGTTTTACGCAACACGCTGAATAATCAACGTCAGCAGGAAGCCGAACAGGCGCTGGAAAAAACCGAGCTGCTGGCCGAACAGAGTGGCGAGTTGCCACACTCGATCAGTCAGCAGTTACAGGCAAACCGCGAGTTGTCGCTGGCGCTGAATCAGCAGGCGCAGCGGATGGACCTGATTTCCTCTCAACAACGTCAGGCCGCTGCACAGACTCAGCAGGTACGTCAGGCGATTAATACCATTCGCGAACAGGCGCAGTGGCTTGGCGCGTCTAATTTACTTGGCGAAACCCTGAGGGCGCAGGTTGCGCGTCTGCCGGATATGCCAAAACCGCAACAGCTTGACCGCGATATGGGCCAGTTGCGCGTTCAGCGTCTGCACTATGAAGATTTGCTGGATAAGCAGGCTATTTACCGTCAGGCGCGGCAGGACGATGGCAAACCGCTCACCACAGATCAGCAAAAAATTCTGGATGCGCAGTTGCGGACGCAACGTGATTTGCTCAATTCCCTGCTCTCGGGTTGCGATACCCAAATTCTTGAACTGACCAAGCTGAAAGTGGCAAACAGCCAACTGGTGGAGGCGCTGAATGACGTACATGACGCCGCCCACCGTTATCTGTTCTGGGTGGCAGACGTCAGCGCCATCGGCATTTCTTACCCGGTGCAGGTCGCGCATGACCTGAAACGGCTGGTCTCGCTGGATTCGCTCAGCCAGCTTGGCGGCGCGTCGATGATGATGGTCACCAGCAAAGAAACACTGTTGCCGCTGTTTGGCGCACTGATTCTGGTGATTATCAGCATCAGTTCCCGCAAGCACTATTATGCATTTCTGGAACGTGCCAACAGTAAAGTCGGCAAAGTCACGCAGGATCATTTCTCGCTGACCCTGCGTACCGTGTTCTGGTCAATTCTGGTGGCGATGCCGTTACCTGTGCTGTGGGCCGCGCTGGGATTCGGGCTGCAAAGTGCCTGGCCGTATCCGATTGCGGTGGCGATCGGCGATGGCGTCACCGCGACGTTGCCAATCCTGTGGGCGTTTATGGTCAGTGCCGCGCTGGCACATCCTCAGGGATTGTTTGTGGCACACTTCGGCTGGCCGCAGCGTGCGGTGTCAAGGGCACTGCGCTATTACGCGCTGTCGATCTGGGTGCTGGTGCCGCTCATTATGGCGCTGATTACCTTCGATAATCTCAACGATCGCGAGTTCTCTAATACGCTGGGACGTCTGTGCTTCGTGATTCTGTGTCTGGTGGTCGCACTGGTCACCAATAGCCTGAAACGCGCGGGCATTCCGCTGTATCACGATAAAAAAGGCAACAGCGAAAACATCATTAACAAGACGCTGTGGTGGATGCTGCTGGGCGCACCGATTGTCGCTGCGCTGGCTTCACTGATGGGCTACCTCGCGACCTCACAGGCGCTGCTGGCCCGCCTGGAAACCTCGGTCGCCATCTGGTTCGTGTTGCTGGTGATTTATCACATTATCCGCCGCTGGATGCTGATTCAGCGACGTCGTATCGCCTTCGAACGCGCCAAGCAGCGCCGTGCGGAAATGCTGAATCAACGCGCCCGTGGTGAGGAAGATGGCCATCAGATCAGCACCAGCAATGAAGGCACGGTCGAGATTGAGGAACCGGTGGTGGATCTGGATGCCATCTCTGCCCAGTCGCTGCGGCTGGTGCGTTCTCTGCTGACGTTGATCGCGCTGATCTCGGTGATCTTCCTGTGGTCTGAAATTCACTCGGCCTTCTCTTTCCTGGAAAATATTCATCTCTGGCAGGTTGCGTCTACGGTTCAGGGGGTGGAAAGCATGCAGCCGATCACCCTCGGATCGGTGCTGATCGCCATTCTGGTGCTGATTATCACCACGCAACTGGTGCGTAATCTGCCCGCATTGCTGGAACTGGCGCTGCTGCAACACCTGGATCTGACGCCGGGTACCGGCTATGCCGTACTGACCGTCACCAAATACGTATTGCTGCTGATTGGCGGCCTGACCGGTTTCTCGCTGATCGGGATCGAGTGGGCAAAACTGCAATGGCTGGTGGCGGCACTCGGTGTCGGTCTCGGCTTCGGTTTGCAGGAGATCTTCGCTAACTTTATTTCCGGCCTGATTATCCTGTTTGAAAAACCGATCCGTATCGGCGATACCGTAACGATCCGCAACCTGACCGGCAGTATCACCAGGATCAACACCCGTGCCACGACGATCGCTGACTGGGACCGCAAGGAGATTATCGTGCCGAACAAGGCCTTTATCACCGAGCAGTTCATCAACTGGTCGCTGTCGGATTCCGTCACGCGTGTGGTGCTAACCGTGCCTGCACCGTCGGAGGCCAACAGTGAAGAAGTGACAGAAATTCTGCTCAACGCTGCGCATCGCTGTTCGCTGGTGCTGGATATGCCTGCGCCGGAAGCCTATCTGGTGGATCTCCAGCAGGGGATTCAGATTTTCGAGCTGCGTATGCATGCCGCTGAAATGGCGCACCGTATGCCGCTTCGCCATGAAATTCACCAACTGATCCTGGCTGGATTCCGCGAGCACGGCATTACACTGCCATTCCCGCCATTCCAGGTGCGTATGGAAACACTGCACCGCGCGCAAAATGGCAATAACGCGACCTTTACCAGCAGCAGCGGAAGTGGCCGCAGCGGAAACAGTTCGCGCTCACCGGGCGATTTGTAAGAGAAAAGAGAACAGCAAAAGGGCAGATTCTTCTGCCCTTTTTTAAGCACATTGGCTGATGGAGTTTACAGATCCGCGATTAGCGCTGCAGCAGCGTTGCGGTGCAAAGAGATCAGCGATTTGATATCCATGCCGACAATTTCACCGTCAGTCACCCGCCATTTCCCGCCGATCATCACCCGATCGGCTTTTTCCGCACCACACAATAGCAGCGCGGCAACCGGATCATGACTGCCGCTGAAACGTAATTCATCGAGTTTAAACAGCGCCAGATCAGCCTGTTTGCCCACGGCAATCTGCCCGATATCATCGCGACCGATAAGCTTCGCCGAACCGCGCGTCGCCCAGCCCAGCACTCGCTCCGGCGTGACATATTCCGCCCCGTATTTCAGACGTTGCAGATACAGCGCCTGTCGCGCTTCATACATCAGGTTTGATGCGTCATTCGACGCCGAACCGTCAACGCCCAGACCAATCGGCACGCCAGCGGCCTCCAGATCCCGCGTCGGGCACATACCGGAAGCCAGCCGCATATTCGACACCGGACAATGACAGATACCGGTGCCCGCCGCGCCCAGACGGCGGATTTCGTCGTCGTTAAAGTGAATACCGTGTGCCAGCCATGTCCGGTCACTCAGCCAGCCAACGCTTTCCAGATAATCGACTGTACGCAGACCAAACATTTTCAGGCAAAACTGTTCTTCATCCAGCGTTTCCGCCAGATGCGTATGCAGCCGGACATCTTCCCGCTGCGCCAGTCTGGCGCTCTCACGCATAATTTCGGTGGTGACCGAAAACGGCGAGCAAGGTGCCAGTGCAATCTGCATCCACGCGCCCTCGCCGCGCTGATGATAGCGGTCAATCAGGCGCTGGCTGTCCTGCAAAATCACCTCGCCCGACTGGACCGTCTGTTCCGGCGGCAAACCGCCCTGCTCCTCGCCGAGACTCATCGAGCCGCGCGTCAGTAACGCACGCATGCCCAGCTCACGCACGACGCCCACCTGCACATCGATCGCCTCCTCCATGCCCTGCGGGAAAAGATAATGGTGGTCAGTGGTGGTAGTGCAACCGGAGAGCAACAGTTCAGCCATTGCGACGCGGCTTGCCAGACCCAGCGCCTCCGGCCCTAAACGCGCCCAGACGGGATAAAGTTTTTTCAGCCACGGGAATAACGGCACGTTGACCACGGGCGCCCAGGCCCGGGTCAGCGTCTGATAAAAATGATGATGAGTGTTAATCAGCCCCGGCAGCAGTACAGACTCGGAGGCATCATAAATATGATCTACCGGCTGCGAAGGTGGCTGACCCGCGGTCAGCAACTCAGCAATTTTCTGCCCTTCAGTGACGATGCCGCCACGGGCATCCAGTGAGTTGGCGGTAAAAACCGCCAGCGGATTTTTGATCCACGTGCGTTGCTCTGACATGTCTGACTTCCTTTTTAAGGTCACATTAAATTCAAAAAGTGAGTCAGCTCAGTTATGCCCTGTCTGCTGATCCAGGGGCGCAACGCGCAGAATTTCAGTGAACCTTGATCTCCTCCGCGACCACGCTGGTGCGTTCTGCAGGCATCAGTAAATTGAGCAGAATAGCGATAACGCCACCGCTGGTCACGGCATGCCCGAAGATATTGCCAACGATGGGTGGGAACTGACCAAGCACATCTGGCACAGCTTCAATGCCCAGACCGATGCCAAAGGCGATGGCAATTATCAGCATTTCACGACGTCCGACCGGAGACTGTGTCATGATTCGGATACCCGCCGCGACCACGCTGCCAAACATCACCAGCGTTGCGCCACCCAGCACCGGCGCAGGAATTTGCTGCAACACTTCGCCGATAAACGGAAACAGGCCTAGCACCAGTAATACCGCGCCAATATACATGCCGACAAAACGGCTGGCGACGCCGGTCATCTGGATCACGCCATTGTTCTGTGCAAATGTTGTGTTAGGAAATGACGAGAAGGCTGCGGCGATAAGGCAACTGATACCGTCAGCCAGAATCCCGCCCTGCAGACGTTTACGGAAGCTTTCTCCTTCAATCGGTTGCTGCGACAACATGCAGTTAGCGGTCAGATCACCCACCGCTTCCAGGATGCTGATAAACGATACCAGCGCGATCGGCACGAAAATAATCCAGTCAAACTTAAAACCAAAACGGAACAGTTGCGGCAATGCAAACCAGTCGCCCTGCAAAGGTTTCACCGTCAGATGGCCGGTCAGCGCAGCGGCGATACAGCCGACAACAATGCCTAAAACTATTGATGAAAGGCGCAGCCAGCGCACGTCGATGCGGTTGCAGGCGACAATCACCAGCAGCGTCAGCGCCCCCAGCCCGAGGTTAGCCGGTGCGCCGAAATTCGCGGCACCATGGCCGCCCGCCCAGTCGGTAATGCTGACTTTAATCAGGCTGATGCCAATCAGCGCGATTACGGTGCCGCTGACCAGCGGTGTAAACACGCGGCGCATCTGCCCGATAAACCGGCTAACCAGCAGCGGGATAAACGCCGCCACAAAGTTCACCCCAAAAATCATCGCCATGATGTCTTCAGGAGAGCCACCGCGGCTTTTCACCAACATACCGCCGGAGAGGATCACCCCCAGAAACGCAAAACTGGTACCTTGCAAACAAATCATCCCCGCGCCCACCGACATAAACCGGCGCGCCTGAATAAATGTCCCGATGCCGGAAGCCAGCAAAGACATGCTGATCAGATAAGGCAAGTAGGCATTCAGCCCGAGAACCGAGCCGATAATCAGCGGCGGCGTGATAATTCCGACCACGCTTGCCAGCACGTGCTGGATGGCGGTGAAAAATGCCGGTGCCGGTGCAATGCGCTCTTCCAGTCCATAAAGAAGTTCTTTGTCGTTGGATTCTGACATAACGAGTTTTCCGGATAATAAGTGATGATCCGGTAATGCATAAATCAGGCCAGCAGCAAAAAATTTCGCTTAACTCAGGCAGAAGACCCTGTTTATGGCGCTTGGCGAGAAAGGGCCAGCACTGAAACTTTAAAATCAGCGCTGCGTCATTTAGGTACTTTTGTTTCAGTAAAAGTGCAGTTTTGGGTTTATTGCACAATGAAGGGGCAAAAAAGGGAAGTCGTGGAAGGAAGCCCTGACCTTGGGAACAGGGCTTAAGCACTCATCAGGCGCGTGTCACCGGGAAGGCCAGGACATCACTCAGGCTGGCAGCACCCAGCGCAATCATAATCAGGCGGTCAACGCCCAGCGCCACACCTGAACACTCCGGCATACCGTGTTCTAACGCATCCAGCAGATTGTTATCGACAGGATGCTGCGGCAGGCCGCGTGCCGCGCGTTTGCGGTTATCCTGCTCGAAACGCTGACGCTGCTCACGGCTGTCCGTCAGTTCACGGAAACCATTCGCCAGCTCAATGCCTTTGTAATACACCTCGAAACGCTCGGCGACGCGGTGATCTTCCGTACTGATTTCTGCCAGAGCGGCCTGCGTGGCCGGGAAATGATAGACGAATGTCGGTTTGTCGCGACCAATGTGCGGTTCTACACCCATCGTAAACAACAACTGTAACAGGGTGTCACGGTCTTCTTCGGTATCAGCAATGTTGGATAAATCCAGTTTTGCCGCCGCTTCACGCAGTTCCGTTTTGTCGGCGGATAACGGATCCACACCGAGATGGCGGGTAAACGCCTGCTGATAAGACAGGGTTTCAGCGCTATCGCAATCGAGAACCTGCTGGAGTAAATCATCCACTTCATTCATCAGACGGTACATGTCATAACGCGGACGGTACCATTCGAGCATGGTGAATTCCGGATTATGATGACGCCCGGCTTCTTCATTACGGAAACTGCGGCCCATCTGATAAATCGGCCCGCTGCCCGCAGCCAGCAAACGTTTCATGTGATATTCCGGGCTGGTCATCAGATACAACGTCATGCCGTCAGCCGCACCCGGCCCGACAAAACGCGTCTCAAACGGCACCAGATGAATGTCGGTCACCGTGGCCTGGCTCATTGCTGGCGTTTCAACTTCCAGTACGCCGCGATCGGCAAAGAAACGTCGAATCTCAGCGAGGATAGCCGCACGCTTCAACAAATTGGCGACGGGAGCACTGGGTTGCCAGCTTGCTGTTTCGCTCATGGTGATTTACTCCGAATTCAGAAAAGTCATGCAGTCTACCTGCATCCCCGCAGGCAAACAAATATCTCATTTTACGAAGCGCAATGCAGAGAAAGCCTAAACCTGCATTCACATCAAATTACCATGACTACCCCTTTGGTATAATAATTCTCTTACAAACAATAAGAATATCAGCCACCGGGACAGCGCCTGTATGTCATCGGGGTTCACTAACTCTTCGATTATGAAGAGCTTTTCGCGGGTGTTTCAAACCCGATCTCATTGATGATAGTGGAGGAATGCAGTGCAAACCTTTAACGCCGACATTGCAATTATAGGTGCAGGTGGGGCGGGTTTACGCGCAGCAATAGCCGCAGCGGAAGCCAATCCCAACCTGAATATCGCGTTGATTTCGAAAGTGTACCCAATGCGCAGCCACACCGTGGCGGCCGAAGGCGGTTCTGCCGCTGTGACGCAAGATCACGACAGCTTTGATTTTCACTTCCAGGATACCGTTTCCGGAGGCGACTGGCTGTGTGAGCAAGACGTAGTGGATCATTTCGTTCATCAATGCCCGACTGAAATGGCCCAGCTTGAACTGTGGGGCTGTCCGTGGAGCCGTAAGGATGACGGTTCCGTCAATGTTCGCCGCTTCGGCGGAATGAAGATCGAACGCACCTGGTTTGCCGCGGATAAAACCGGCTTCCATATGCTGCACACCCTGTTCCAGACCTCGCTGAAATACCCACAAATCAAACGATTCGATGAGCATTTCGTCCTCGATATTCTGGTCGATGAAGGCCAGGTACGCGGCGTTGTCGCCATCAATATGATGGAAGGCACACGCGTGCAAATTCGGGCTAACGCCGTGGTCATGGCGACCGGCGGCGCAGGCCGTGTTTACCGTTACAACACCAACGGCGGTATCGTCACCGGCGATGGCATGGGCATGGCGTTCCGCCATGGCATTCCGTTGCGCGACATGGAGTTCGTGCAATATCACCCGACCGGCCTGCCGGGTTCCGGCATCCTGATGACAGAAGGCTGCCGCGGTGAAGGCGGCATTCTGGTCAACAAAGACGGTTACCGTTATCTGCAGGATTACGGCATGGGGCCGGAAACCCCTCTGGGCGAGCCGAAAAACAAATACATGGAACTCGGCCCGCGTGACAAAGTATCACAAGCGTTCTGGCACGAATGGCGCGCCGGACGCACCATCGAAACGCCGCGTGGCGACGTGGTATATCTGGATTTACGCCATCTCGGCGAGAAAAAACTGCGTGAACGTCTGCCGTTCATCTGCGAACTGGCCAAAGCGTATGTCGGCGTCGATCCGATTACGGACCCGATCCCTGTTCGCCCTACCGCGCACTACACCATGGGCGGCATTGAAACCGATGCACAGTGTGAAACCCGCATCAAAGGTCTGTTTGCGGTCGGCGAATGTTCGTCCGTCGGTCTGCACGGCGCCAACCGTCTCGGCTCAAACTCACTGGCAGAACTGGTGGTGTTCGGGCGTATGGCCGGTGAAAAAGCGGCAGAACGCGCAGTTGAAGCCAAAGACACCGGCAACAGCGCCGCACTCGAAGCGCAGGTGCGTGATATCGAAAACCGTGTTGCCGCGCTGATGGCACAGGAAGGCGACGAAAGCTGGGCCGCCATCCGTGACGAAATGGGTCTGGCGATGGAAGAAGGTTGCGGGATTTATCGCACTACCGAGCTGATGCAAAAAACCATCGATAAACTGGCCGAACTGAAAGAACGCTTCAAACGGGTGAAAATTCAGGATACCTCCAGTGTCTTTAATACCGACCTGCTGTATACCATCGAACTGGGTCATGGCCTGGAAGTAGCAGAATGTATGGCGCATTCCGCCATCAATCGTCGCGAATCACGCGGCGCCCATCAGCGTCTCGATGAAGGCTGTACCGAACGCGATGACGTGAATTTCCTCAAACATACTCTGGCCTTTTATCAGCCAGATTCCGCCCCGCGTCTCGAATATGGCGACGTGAAAATTACCACGCTGCCACCGGCAAAACGCGTGTACGGCGGGGAATCTGAGACTCACGATAAAAAAGATAAGGAGCAATCACGTGGCTAAAATGCGCAGCCTGAAGGTTGAGATCATGCGCTACAACCCGGAAACGGACAGCGCGCCGCATCCGGTGGTGTATGACGTGCCTTTCGATGAAACAACGTCACTGCTCGATGCTCTGGGCTACATCAAAGATCATCTGGCCGCTGACCTTTCCTATCGCTGGTCGTGCCGTATGGCAATCTGCGGCTCGTGCGGCATGATGGTGAATAGGGTGCCGAAGCTGGCGTGCAAAACCTTCCTGCGGGAATATCCGGACGGTATGCAGATTGAGGCGCTGGGGAACTTCCCGGTGGAACGTGATCTGGTGGTCGATATGACCCACTTTATCGAAAGCCTCGAAGCCATCAAACCTTACATTATCGGCAATACCCGCACGGTCGGCGAAGGCCCGGGCAAGCAAACTCCGGCGCAAATGGAGAAATATCACCAGTTCTCCGGCTGTATCAACTGTGGTTTATGTTATGCCGCCTGCCCGCAGTTTGGACTGAATCCTGAATTCATCGGCCCGGCAGCTATCACGCTGGCGCATCGTTACAACCTCGATAACCGTGACCACGGCAAAGCACAACGTATGCCACAGCTCAACAGTCAGAATGGTGTCTGGAGTTGTACGTTCGTCGGTTATTGCTCCGAAGTCTGTCCGAAGCACGTCGACCCTGCCGCCGCCATTCAGCAAGGCAAAGTCGAAAGTTCGAAAGACTTCATGATCGCGAGGCTGAGACCGCAATGAGGGAGGAAAATATGACGACTCAAAGTACGGGCAGCAAACGTAAACCCTACGTGCGTGAGATGAAAGCCAGCTGGTGGAAAAATTTACCGTTCTACCGTTTTTATATGCTGCGTGAGGGCACGGCGGTTCCGGCAGTATGGTTCAGTCTCTTACTGCTGGCAGGGGTTTGCTCGTTACGTAACGGGCCTGAAAGCTGGGCGGGTTTTGTGAATTTTCTGCAAAATCCGGTGGTCTTGCTGATTAACCTGATCGCCCTGCTTGCGGCCCTGTTGCATACCAAAACCTGGTTCGAACTGGCACCGAAAGCCTCCATCCTGGTGGTGAAAGGTAAAAAGATGGGACCTGAACCGGTGATTGCCGGTTTCTGGGGCGTGACGATCGTTGTGACGCTGGTTGTTCTCGTCATCGCACTGTTTCTTTAAGGAGGCGACATGAAAAATACTCTTCCTAAACGTTCAGACGAGCCGGTGTTCTGGGGATTGTTTGGTGCGGGCGGTATGTGGAGCGCAATTTTTGCGCCGGTGATGATTCTGCTGGTGTGCTTCCTGCTGCCGCTGGGCTTTTTCCCCGGCGACGCACTGAGCTATCCACGCGTGCTGGCATTTGCGCAAAGCGGGATCGGGCGTCTGTTCCTGCTGCTGATGATCGTGCTGCCTCTGTGGTGCGGTCTGCACCGGATCCATCACTGCATGCACGACCTGAAGGTCCACGTTCCGGCCGGAAAATGGGTGTTCTACGGGCTGGCGACGATCTTAAGTATCGTCACCCTTATCGTGCTGATCCGCCTCTGATCCGCAAAGATCTGACTTTCCAGCGGCCATCTCTCTGGCCGCTGTTTTCATTCTTTATCCGCAGGTTTTCCCTTTTTCTTTTTTGTTACCTACACTTAGAGAACATACTAAGGAAGGAAACTCCATGCGTATCTGGTCAAAACTCAGCGTTATCATCACAGCACTTATGTCAGTCGCGTGCAGCGTAACGCCGCCTGCTGACGTCAAAGTCGTCAATAATTTCGAACTCACCCGCTATCTCGGTACCTGGTATGAAGTCGCCAGACTGGACCATAGTTTTGAAAGCGGACTGGAACGCGTCACCGCCAATTACAGCCTGCGCGATGATGGCGGCGTAAAAGTGATTAATCGCGGGTTTAATCCGCAGAAGAATAAATGGCAGGAAAGTGAGGGCAAAGGTTACTTCACCGGATCACCTGCGCGCGCGGCGCTGAAAGTGTCATTCTTCGGTCCGTTCTATGGCGGTTATAACGTCATAGAACTGGATAAAGATTATCGTTACGCGCTGGTCTGCGGACCGGATAAAAGCTATCTGTGGATCCTGTCCCGTACGCCAACGCTGGATGACAGCGTGAAGCAGCAACTTCTGCAAACGGCGCAGCAGTACGGATTTGATACCAGCAAACTGGTGTGGGTGAAACAGCCTTGATGCTTACACCATAAAACTCGCGCCATAAAAACAACACTGCCTGCATCAACGTGCAGGCAGACATCAGTTTACTTAACGTTATTCGCTCGCTATTGCGCGCTTTTCTGAATGGCTTCCCCACCGGCAGACACATCTTCACCTACGCCACGCGTGGTGTTGCAGGCTGTTAAGGCAGAAGACAAGATAAGAACAGACAAGATAGCGAGGATACTTTTCTTCAGCATATAAATCTCCTTCCTATAAGAGAATGTAAAGTACGACACTTTTAGTGTAGCTAATTTTCTGGATATAGAAGGGAACAGGCAGGATTTTAAGACATTTGGTAAAACGAGGCTGAAGGGATCAGCCTGCTTTGGAAATTGCGCCACCCAGATGCTGGATGTCTTCACCGAAACCATGAACCGTGTTGCAGCCGGATAACGAAGCCAGCAGCATCACTGAAACCACGATAAACATCATCTTCTTCAACATGGTAAACATAATCCCATTCAACAAGTTGGGGCTGGAAAGCTGCGACAGGCATTCACCTGTGGCAGCTTTCATCCGGCGTAATAAGTATTGAGAACTTATTTAACGCGGGAAACGTATTCGCCAGAGCGGGTGTCACAACGGACGATTTCGCCGATCTGCACGAATAATGGCACTTTAACCACAGCGCCGGTGCTCAGGGTCGCTGGCTTACCGCCGGTACCTGCGGTATCACCTTTCAGGCCAGGATCAGTGTCCACAACTTCAGCTTCGATGAAGTTTGGTGGCTGAACAGCGATAGGACGGCCATCCCACAGCGTCACGATACATTCTGCGTTGTCCTGCAGCCATTTAGAGGCGTCAGAAACAGTTTTCTCTTCAACCTGATGCTGTTCGAAAGTCTCAGGGTGCATGAAGTGGTAGAACTCACCGTCGTTGTAGAGGTAGTTCATGTTGGTATCTACAACATCAGCGCCTTCGCATGAGTCAGTAGATTTGAAGGTTTTTTCTACACGGGAACCGGTCAGCAGACGACGCATTTTAACGCGTGCGAAAGCCTGGCCTTTGCCTGGTTTTACGAATTCACTGGATTCGATAGCGTAAGGCTCGCCCTCGAACATGATTTTAAGACCCGGACGGAAATCGTTGCTAGAATAAGTCGCCATGATGGCCCTCTAATTTTAAACTGGTATTAGCCAAAAAAATGGCAAACATTGTAACCCTAAACACGCCATTTAGAGAAGATTGGTTGTATCAACTCGGCGATGTTATCACTGACCCGGATGAACTGCTTACTCTTCTGGCACTTAACGACAATGCAGAACTGCAAAGTGGGCGTGAAGCCCGTCGTTTGTTCCCGCTTCGCGTGCCCCGCGCCTTTGTGGCACGTATGCAGCCGGGCGATCCACAGGATCCTTTATTGCTTCAGGTATTGACCGCACGCGAGGAATTTATTGCCGCGCCGGGCTTTACCACTGACCCGCTTGATGAACAACGCAGCGTTGTTCCGGGTCTGTTGCACAAGTATAGCAATCGCGCCCTGTTACTGGTGAAAGGCGGATGTGCGGTAAATTGCCGCTACTGTTTCCGTCGTCATTTCCCGTATCAGGACAACCAGGGAAATAAGGCTAACTGGGTTCAGGCGCTGGATTATATCCGCACTCGCCCGGAACTCGATGAAATTATTTTCTCCGGTGGTGATCCGCTGATGGCCAAGGATCATGAACTCGACTGGTTGATCGGTGAACTCGAAGGGATCCCGCACATTAAGCGGCTGCGTATTCATACCCGTTTGCCGGTGGTTATCCCTGCACGTATCACGGATGCCTTCTGCCAGCGCCTTGAAAAATCACGTCTTCAGGTGCTGATGGTGACGCATATCAATCACGCCAATGAGATTGATAATGCATTGCGCGCCAGCATGGCGAAGCTGAAAAGCCATGGCGTGACGCTGCTCAATCAGAGCGTGTTGTTGCGGGGCGTAAATGATTCTGCTGATGTGCTGGCGACACTGAGCAACGCGCTGTTTGACGCGGGTATTTTGCCTTACTACATCCACGTGCTGGATAAAGTACAGGGTGCGGCGCATTTCATGGTGAACGACGACGAAGCGCGCGTCATTATGAAAGGGCTGATGAGTAAAGTGTCAGGTTATATGGTACCGAAACTGACCCGTGAAATTGGCGGCGAGCCGAGCAAAACCATTCTGGATCTGCGGCTGAAGCAGTCTTAACACGTTCTTCCAACCCCAAATAATTCAAGTTGCAGGAAGGCGGCAAGTGATGGAGTCCCGATGAGCTTACTCAGGTAAGTGATTCGGGGGACTGAACGTAGCCAACGCACCTGCGGCTTGAAGTATGAAGGGGGAACGCAAAAAGGGATGCCATTGGCATCCCTTTAGTATTTATAGCCTTCACGCGACTATGGGCACTTATAAACCTGACCGACCATTTTGCTGTCAACCGGTGCAAAGCTGGACAGGAAGTTCTGGGACGGGCTGTTGGCACCATAAATGGTGTTGCCGCCCATCGCTGCCGCTTTGTTACGCAGGTCATTGGCTGCGCCACGCATGGAGCTGCCGTCACCGCCGGTACCGGAGAACCAGTTGCTTTGGGCACCGGTGACTTCGCCAAGCAACTGACAATTTGCGCCTGGTTTGTCGTCCGTGAATTTCACCTGCTGGCCCGCTGCATCCAGTTGATGAGTGGTACTGCACCCGGCAAGCAGCGCGATAGCTGACAGGCCCAGTAACATTTTAATCCGCATCACTTTCCCCATTTGTTTTTGTAATCACATAAAGCCTATCAGAAAACACCTGGCTCTCTTAGGCATCCGTTGCCACGCATACCCAAGTTTGTGCTATCGGTAAAAATCCGAAATCCACGCAGAAACAAGTCTACACGTTAAAGGCCGGAGACAATGAGAGTTATCTTACTGAACCTGATAAAAAAGGGTCAAATAAAAAAACCCGGCCTTTACAGACCGGGTTTCTTCAGTACGTTGCCTCAGTGAGCAAAAAAGCCCGCTGATTTTACGTACCTGCGGATGAACGCAGGGGGATGATGATTACATCATGCCGCCCATGCCGCCCATTCCACCCATACCGCCAGCGCCGCCCATATCGACTTTATCGTCTTTAGGCAGGTCGGTGATCATGCACTCAGTGGTGATCATCAGGCCAGCTACAGAAGACGCGTACTGCAGAGCAGAACGGGTGACTTTAGTTGGATCAAGGATACCCATTGCGATCATGTCGCCGTATTCTTCGGTGTAAGCGTTGTAGCCGAAGCTGCCTTCGCCCGCTTTCACTTTGTTTGCGATAACAGAGGCTTCTTCGCCAGCGTTCACAACGATCTGACGCAGTGGAGATTCCATTGCGCGCAGAGCAACGCGGATACCCACGTTCTGGTCGTCGTTGTCGCCGGTCAGGTTAGCCAGAGTGTGAGCAACGCGAACCAGCGCCACGCCACCACCAGCAACCACGCCTTCTTCTACCGCAGCACGGGTTGCGTGCAGGGCATCTTCAACGCGAGCTTTCTTCTCTTTCATTTCAACTTCAGTCGCTGCGCCCACTTTCAGAACGGCTACGCCGCCTGCCAGTTTAGCCACACGCTCTTGCAGTTTTTCACGGTCATAATCAGAAGTCGCTTCTTCAATCTGCTGACGGATCTGAGAAACACGGCCCTGGATGGTTGCTTCTTCGCCAACGCCATCGATGATGATGGTGGTGTCTTTGTTGATAACAACACGTTTAGCCTGACCCATATCTTCCAGAGTGGCTTTTTCCAGTTCCAGACCGATCTCTTCAGAGATAACGGTACCGCCAGTCAGGGTTGCGATGTCCTGCAGCATAGCTTTACGACGGTCGCCGAAGCCTGGTGCTTTAACCGCAGCCACTTTCACGATGCCACGCATGGTATTCACAACCAGAGTCGCCAGGGCTTCGCCTTCAACGTCTTCAGCAATGATCAGCAGTGGTTTACCGGCTTTCGCAACGGCTTCCAGTACTGGCAGCATTTCGCGGATGTTAGAAATTTTCTTGTCAGCCAGCAGGATGAACGGGCTTTCCAGTTCGATTGAACCGGTTTCTGGTTTGTTGATGAAGTAAGGAGACAGATAACCACGGTCGAACTGCATACCTTCAACAACGTCCAGCTCATCTTGCAGGCCAGTGCCTTCTTCAACAGTGATGACGCCTTCTTTGCCCACTTTTTCCATCGCTTCAGCGATCAGTTTACCGACAGTTTCATCGGAGTTAGCAGAGATGGTACCAACCTGTGCAATGGCTTTAGAGTCAGAGCAAGGGACAGATAATTTTTTCAGTTCTTCAACCGCAGCAACGACAGCTTTGTCGATACCACGTTTCAGATCCATCGGGTTCATGCCCGCGGCAACAGCTTTCAGGCCTTCAGTGATGATGGCTTGAGCCAGAACGGTTGCGGTAGTGGTACCGTCACCCGCTGCATCGTTCGCTTTGGACGCGACTTCTTTCACCATCTGTGCGCCCATGTTTTCGAACTTGTCTTCCAGTTCGATTTCACGTGCAACGGACACGCCGTCTTTAGTGATGGTTGGTGCGCCGAAAGATTTGTCCAAAACCACGTTACGGCCTTTAGGGCCCAAGGTCACTTTTACTGCATCAGCAAGGATGTTTACGCCACGCAGCATTTTCACACGGGCGTCGTTACCGAATTTTACTTCTTTAGCTGCCATTGTTAATTTCCCTTAAATTCGTTCTGTTCAGAAAAAAGTGGATCGGGGGACAATCAGGCTTCTACGATTGCCAGAATGTCACTCTCAGACATGATCAACACTTCTTCATTGTCGATCTTCTCAGCTTTCACGCCGTAACCGTCGTTGAAAATGACGATGTCGCCAACTTTCACGTCCAGCGCTTTAACTTCACCATTTTCCAGAATGCGACCATGGCCGACAGCCAGGATTTCGCCACGGGTAGATTTACCGGCAGCGGAGCCAGTCAGAACGATGCCGCCAGCGGATTTAGATTCTACTTCTTTACGCTTGACGATAACGCGGTCATGCAATGGACGAATTTTCATTGATAACTCTCCTGTGAGCGGGTCCATATCTATTTTTAGGGTTGAATGCCTGGCAAAGTCCTGCCCGGCCTCGTGGTTTGTTTAATGGGGGCGATACGCAGCCCTTCAAGGGGAAGAACAGAAAAATTTTCTCTTTTTCTTTCGCTGCTCTGTTGACGAAAATCGACCTTCGCAGTGCTTCCCAACAATCTTTTAACAATTGAGGCCACAGAGATTAGCGATCGCGGTGCTCTGTGTCGTCATCTTTTTTAGGTGTAACCAGACGTTCCTGCGTTTCATCCGTCCGCTGGAACTCGCCATCAAAGGTATTCCCCGTTGGCGCGCTGCTCCCCCAGTTACCGCCGGAACGCACAATGTTCAAATGCGGCATCAGTTTTAGCGTCAGTCGTTTCTGGATGGGTGGCAGCAAAAGCAGCAAACCGAGGAAATCAGTAAAGAAGCCCGGTACCAGCAGCAGGAATCCGGCGATCACCAGCGAAACACTTTTAACCATCTCGGCTGCCGGGCTTTCCCCAACCGCCAGTTTTTGCTGCAACTGCATAAACGTCTTCATGCCCTGATTCTTCACCAGAGAGACACCTACGCAAGAGGTGAAAACAACCAGCAATAACGTTGTTGCCACGCCAACCACCGCAGCCACCTTGATAAATAAGGTGATTTCAATGTAAGCCAGCAGGAATAACAGTAATAACGGTAACCAGCGCACCGCATTCTCCTTGTAATTTGGCTCCGGAAGCGCTGTCGCAGCGGCATTCCAAACCCTGAATAAGTGCCTGCTTGAGATCTTCGCTATCAAAGAAATGCAGGCTGACTACACTGAGATGGTGATCACTCATCATGATTTCAACCACCAGACCTGATTTAATTGAGCAGGTAAATGAATTGTGAGAATTCTCACAGATACTAAAAACATGCACGATAATAGGGCAGGATAGTGATCTTAGTACGTGCAATTCGTCTGAAGCAGCATATGATCGCCTCCGTTGCTCAAACAACGGTTGATCGTTTTAAATTTACTACGGCCAGTAACATAATTTTAAACATCGCATAACGCATTCAGTACCGAAGAGAAGGTTCTCATGTCAAACACCATTCGTATCGAGGAAGACCTGCTGGGCACGCGCGAAGTACCGGCAGAAGCTTATTACGGCATTCACACCCTGCGGGCGATTGAAAACTTCTATATCAGCAACACCAAGATCAGTGATGTTCCTGAGTTTGTTCGCGGCATGGTGATGGTGAAAAAGGCGGCAGCTCTTGCTAACAAAGAGCTGCGCACCATTCCACGTCACATTGCGGATATCATTATTCAGGCGTGCGACGAAGTGCTTGATAAAGGCAAATGCATGGACCAGTTCCCTATCGACGTCTATCAGGGCGGTGCGGGAACCTCGGTAAATATGAACACGAATGAAGTGCTGGCGAACATCGGTCTGGAACTGATGGGACACCAGAAAGGCGATTACCAGTTCCTCAATCCAAATGATCATCTGAACAAATGCCAGTCCACCAATGATGCCTACCCTACTGGTTTTCGTATCGCCGTGTACGCGTCCTTGCTGAAACTGGTTGATGCTATTTCCCAGCTGGGCGACGGTTTTGAGCGTAAAGCGAAGGAATTCGAAAACATCATCAAGATGGGCCGTACACAGTTGCAGGACGCCGTTCCGATGACGCTCGGTCAGGAATTCCACGCGTTCAACGTGTTGCTCAAAGAGGAAACCCGCAATCTGTTGCGTACCGGCGAATTACTGCTGGAAGTGAACCTAGGGGCGACAGCAATCGGTACCCGCCTGAATACGCCGGAAGGTTATCAGCAACTGGCGGTAGAAAAACTGGCAGAAGTCAGCAATCTGGCCTGTGTACCCGCTGAAGACCTGATTGAAGCAACGTCCGACTGTGGCGCATACGTGATGGTTCACAGCTCGCTGAAACGTCTGGCCGTGAAGCTTTCTAAAATCTGTAACGACCTGCGTCTGCTCTCTTCCGGTCCTCGCGCTGGCCTGAATGAAATCAACCTGCCGGAATTACAGGCGGGTTCTTCTATCATGCCAGCCAAAGTGAACCCGGTTATCCCGGAAGTCGTGAACCAGGTGTGCTTCAAAGTCATCGGTAACGACGTCTGCGTGACGATGGCGGCAGAAGCGGGCCAGCTTCAACTGAACGTCATGGAACCGGTAATTGGTCAGGCGATGTTTGAGTCAGTGCATATCCTGACTAACGCCTGCTACAATCTGCTCGAAAAATGCATCAACGGCATTACAGCGAACAAAGAAGTATGTGAGTTCTACGTTTTCAACTCTATCGGCATCGTCACCTACCTTAATCCGTTCATCGGCCACCACAATGGCGATATCGTCGGCAAGATTTGTGCTGAAACCGGTAAGAGTGTCAGGGAAGTGGTGCTCGAGCGCGGCCTGCTGACTGAGGCGGAGCTGGACGACATTTTCTCCATCGAAAACCTGAAACATCCGGCTTACAAAGCAAAACGCTATACCGATGAAAATGAACAGTAACAGACTCAAATACTGACCTTTTAAAGGCTCGTTGTTCTGCAGAACAGCGGGCCTTTTTACTTTGTACAACACAACAATTACACAACAATTAATTATCAATTCCTTAAGGAGTGCTGGGAATATGGACGGACAACCATGTTAATTATCGAATTTATTATTGTACTGGCGGCGATTTTCCTCGGCGCGCGCTTAGGCGGCATCGGCATTGGTTTCGCGGGCGGGCTTGGCGTTCTGGTGCTCGCCCTGATAGGCGTTAAACCGGGAACCATCCCTTTTGACGTAATCTCTATCATCATGGCGGTGATCGCCGCGATTTCGACCATGCAGGTAGCAGGCGGGATGGATTATCTGGTGCAACAAACTGAAAAGCTGCTGCGCCGTAATCCCAAACACATCACCCTCCTCGCACCCATCGTCACCTATTTCCTGACGATTATGGCGGGCACTGGCAACATTTCACTGTCGGCATTACCGGTTATTTCTGAAGTCGCCAAAGAGCAAGGGATTAAACCCTGCCGCCCGCTTTCCACCGCCGTGGTTGCCGCGCAGATAGCCATTACCGCCTCACCGATTTCTGCCGCAGTGGTGTACATGGCATCCACCATGGAAGGCCACGGCGTCAGTTATCTTCATCTGCTGATGGTGATGATCCCGTCCACACTGGCTGCAGTGATCCTGATGTCGCTGATTGTCAGCTGGTGCTTTGACGCAAAGCTTTCCAATGACCCGGTTTATCTCAAACGGTATGAAGAAGGTTTGATCCAACTGCGTGGCGATAAAGTGCTGGAAATCAAACGCGGCGCCAAACTCTCGGTGTTGCTGTTCCTGCTCGGCGTACTGACGGTTGTCGCTTATGCGGTTATTAACAGCCCGAGTCTGGGCTGGGTTGCGCAACCGGTGATGACCACCAACAGCGCCATCCTGATTATCATGCTCAGTGTCGCCACGTTAATCACCTTGCTGTGCAGCATTGATACCGACGCCATTCTGACCTCCAGCACGTTCAAATCCGGCATGAGCGCCTGTATTTGTATCCTCGGCGTGGCCTGGCTGGGTGACACTTTTGTGCAGGCCAATCTCGGCTGGATCAAAGAAACCGCGGGTGGCCTGATCCAGGCGCACCCGTGGCTGCTGGCAGTGATTTTCTTCTTCAGCTCTGCGCTGTTGTATTCGCAGGCCGCCACGACCAAAGCCCTGCTGCCAATGGCGCTGGCACTGAGCGTATCGCCGCTGACCGCCGTGGGTTCTTTTGCCGCTGTTTCCGGTTTATTCATTCTGCCGACGTATCCGACGCTGGTTGCCGCTGTGCAGATGGATGACACCGGCACCACCCGCATCGGGCGCTTCGTCTTCAACCATCCATTCTTTATTCCCGGCACGATTGGCGTGTTCCTGTCTGTAGTTTTTGGATTTGGTTTCGGCAGTATTATTCTCTGACAGTTTTCCGGGGGCTGCGGCCCCCGTTAAGCACTCGGGGCTTTCTGCTCAGGGATTGCTCAGGGTATACTCACAATTCATTAACGCGCTATGGCATGACGCCGTGCGCATCTTCTGTCGATTCACTCAGTGGCTGTTCATCTGCCGCGACAAAGAGAACTTTACTCCGCATGGATCACCGCATTCTTCGAATTTTCTTCCTGCTGTGCAGCCTGAGTCTTTTGCCGTTTCAGGCGAATGCCTCTTTATTTGGCAAACCCGCCGCGCCACAGTTTGTCCCCGTCGATCAGGCATTCAGTTTTGATTTCCAGCAGCAAGGTCACGACCTCAAACTGAACTGGCAAATCCGTGACGGCTATTATTTATATCGCAGCAAGATTGAGCTGGAACCGAAGAATGCTCAGCTCGCGGCGTTTCTGATGCCCAAAGGCCGTGATCATCATGATGAGTTTTTCGGTGACAGCGAAGTTTATGAGAATGCCCTGCATCTGACGATCCCTCTCCGTCAGGCCAGCGCGGATGCAACCCTTCGGGTGACCTATCAGGGATGTGCCGCCGCAGGATTCTGCTATCCGCCGGAAACTCGTGACGTGCCGCTGAGTGCCGTCACGGAACCGACGCGAGTCAGCACGCCAGCTACGGATACAGCATCCGCACCGGTTATCGCGACGCCTGAAAAGCCATCAACACCACTGCCGTTTTCTCCACTGTGGGCCTTGCTGATCGGCATCGGTATTGCCTTTACGCCTTGCGTACTGCCGATGTATCCGCTGATTTCCGGCATTATTCTCGGGCATCAGCGCCCTCACAGCATGAAGCGAATTTTCCTGCTGGCGCTGGTTTACGTTCAGGGCATGGCGCTGACTTACACACTGCTTGGTATGGTGGTCGCTGCGGCAGGCTTGCAGTTCCAGGCGGCGTTGCAAAGTCCGTGGGTACTGATTGTGCTTTCGGTGATGTTCATTGTTCTGGCGCTGTCGATGTTTGGCACGTTCAGCCTGCAACTTCCTTCTGCCGTCCAGACCCGGCTGGCTTTATGGAGTAACGAGCAAAAAGGCGGCTCGCTGCCCGGCGTCTTTATTATGGGCGCACTGGCCGGGTTGATTTGTTCTCCCTGCACCACCGCGCCGCTCAGCGCGATCCTGCTGTATATCGCCCAGAGCGGGAATCTGCTGGCGGGGGCTGGCACGCTGTATCTGTATGCGCTGGGGATGGGCATTCCGCTGATTATTGTGACGATGTTCGGCAACAAATTACTGCCCCGCAGCGGGCCGTGGATGCAATACGTCAAAGAAGGATTTGGCTTTGTCATTCTGGCACTGCCGGTATTTTTACTCGAACGTGTGATTGGCGATATCTGGGGGCTGCGTTTATGGAGCCTGCTCGGCATGGCGTTCTTCGGCTGGGCATTCCTGCTCAGCCTGAAAAGCCAGCGCGGCATGGTGCGGACGCTGCAATTACTTTTCCTGGCCGCGGCGCTGATCGTCAGCCGTCCTTTGCAGGACTGGGCATTTGCGCCAGCCGCTAACACGACAACACAGGTACACGCACTTAATTTCCAGAAAATCCATAATGTCGGTGAACTGAACGCTGCCCTGCAGGGCGCGCAGGGCAAACGCGTTATGCTGGATTTGTACGCTGACTGGTGCGTGGCGTGTAAAGAGTTCGAAAAATATACCTTCTCAGCGCCAGACGTGCAGAATGAACTGACGGATACCTTATTGCTGCAGGCAGATGTCACCCAGAATTCCCCTGAGCAGAAAGCGTTATTAGAACGTCTGAATGTTCTGGGCCTGCCGACAATTTTGTTCTTCGGGCCTGATGGTCATGAGTTGCCACAGTCACGGGTGACGGGTTTTATGGATGCAGCGGAGTTCAGCGCGCATTTGCAGAAAACTCACCCTTAAACGACACTACACTTTGAAGTACGCGAATTGTGAGGAGGCAAACGTGCTACGTGAACAAGTTCTCGATAAAACCCTTAATTTCCTGGAACAACGTGGCCTTGCAACATTGTCACTGGAAACGGTCGCCGAACTGGTCGATGTCCCGCTCAGTGAATTACGCCGTTTCTGGCCGGATGCCGAAGCCCTGCTGTATGACAGTCTGCGTTATCACGGCGAACAGATTGATATCTGGCGTCGTCAGCTGATGCTGGATGAGTCTCTTTCAGCGCCACAGAAATTGCTGGCGCGCTATAAAGTGCTGGATGAGCAGGTGCGGCAGCAGCGCTATCCTGGATGTCTGTTTATCGCAGCTTGCACGTTTTTCCCTGACAGCGAGGCGCCCATTCATCAGCTGGCTCAACAGCAGAAACGGGCCTCCTACGACTACACCTTGTCGCTTTTGCAGGAAATGGGCTCGGATGACCCGGAAATGGTCGCTCAGCAGATGGAACTGATCCTCGAAGGCTGCCTGAGTAAACTGCTCGTTAAACGCCAACTGAACGATGTGGAAGTCGCACGCCGTCTGGCAGAGGATGTGCTGAACATCGCCCGCTGCCGTGAACATGGTGCACTTTCCTGACTTCCCCCCATTGCTGCCCGGCGATTTCATCCTTTTTGAATGAAAAGGCAGCAAACAAACGGCTTTTATGTATTTTAGATAACAAACCCGTTGACGGCTCAGGCCCAATACGGTTTAATGCGCCCCGTTGCCCGGATAGCTCAGTCGGTAGAGCAAGGGATTGAAAATCCCTGTGTCCTTGGTTCGATTCCGAGTCCGGGCACCATATTTAAAGAAACCCGCCTATGGCGGGTTTTTTGCTTTTTAAATCTTACGTATTTACCCTTTCGTGATTCACTTCTCATCCCTTCATTCATTTGCACAAAACTCCCGTTCAATTCTGCTTAAAAGTTAGGCCAACGTCCGTTAACGGTCATATCCCTGCGTTTTAGACTGATTCCTTAGCCTGATCAGTTTCCTCAAGGCCCTATAAAACAGGAATGTCTCATGAAAATAACCAAAATTGAGGTATTGCGCGTTGCGATTCCATTCAGCAGCGACAGGGATAAAACACCAGAGATACAGACGGATGCCTATAACGCGGCATCTCCCGAACTCACCAGAATGGAAACATTACTGATCAAAATCACGACCGACAGCGGCTTACACGGCTGGGGGGAAGGTTTCGGTCATCTTTGTAATCCGCTCACCGAAACCGCGATGAACGGTTTAGTCGGGCGATTTTTTCTCGGCCAAACCTGCCCGGAAAGTCCTGAGGAAATTGCTGCACTGATGCAGCAGGCCGAGGTGAACTTTCATGCTTTCGGGCGCACCGGTCCCGTGATGTTTGCCCTTTCAGCTGTGGATATTGCGCTATGGGATTTGCTGGCGAAAGCATGGAAGCAGCCGCTTTGGCAATTGCTGGGGGCGAAACGTCAGAAAATCGGGGTTTACGCCAGCCTGGTCAGTTATGGCAATCATCCGGAACGTGTGGCAGCAAAAGTGCTGAGTACCTGGCAGGCGGGATTCCGCGCCATAAAATTGCATGAAACGGCTTATCCGGCCATTGCCGCCGCCAGAGAAATACTGCCTGCCGATGCTGAACTGATGGTTGATGTGAACTGTCCGTGGAACGTGGCAGAAGCCTCGCAACAGGCGCAGGCTTTACGTTCTCTGAATCTGGGATGGCTGGAAGAACCGGTCTGGCCACCGGATGATTTAGCCGGTCTGGCGGAAGTGCGAAAACAAGGAACCCGTATTGCCGCAGGCGAGAATGCAGCAGGCGTTCAGGGCTTTGTGGAGCATTTCGAACACGGCGCGATTGACGTCGCACAGCCCAGCGTCAGTAAAGTCGGCGGGATCACCGCCATGCTGAAAGTGTTTGCGCTGGCGAAGCAATACCACATCCGCGTTGTTCCGCACTGTTTTTATTACGGTGCCGGCCTGATGGCCACCGCCCAACTGGTCGCTACGCTCGACGACAGCGTGAGTCTGGAAGTGCCTTACATTCAGTGGCAGGAAACGCTTTATTCACAACTGAATTTTGAACCGCATATGCTGTTGCCGGATACGCCGGGGCTAGGTTTTGAGCCATCACTTTCCATCATCCAGAAGTACCTCATCAGCTCGAAAACCCTTTCTCTGACCGCGGAGGCCGCACATGCGTAAATCCAATTATCGGGTGGTCATCGCCCTGCTGCTGTTCTTTGCCGGCATGCTCAATTATCTCGACCGCGCGGCGTTATCGGTGATGGCGCCACTGATCAAAGGCGACCTGCATATCAATGATGCCCAGATGGGGATTTTGTTCAGCGCCTTCTTTATTGGCTACTGCCTGTTTTGCTTTATTGGCGGGTGGAGTGCAGACAAGTTTGGCCCGCGAAAAGTCTTCGCCTTCGCTGCTGCGTTCTGGTCCGTATTTTGCGGCGCAACAGCACTGGTCACCGGTTTCGCGCATTTACTGGTCGTGCGCGTCATGTTTGGTATCGGCGAAGGCCCGATGGGCACCACCACCAACAAATCAATTTCCAACTGGTTTCCGCGCAAGGAAGTCGGCCGCGCGGTCGGCTTCACCAATGCGGGGCAGCCACTGGGGGCCGCCATCGCCGCGCCGATTGTCGGGCTGGTCGGGTTGCATTTCGGCTGGCGCATCGCCTTCGTGGTGATTGCTGCACTGGGCTTTGTCTGGCTGGCGGCATGGATGACCTTTTTCCGCGATAAGCCAGAGCAGCATCCGCGGGTCTCAGAGGAAGAAAAACGTCTGATTGCCAGCGACCGCCCGGCGACACCGGTGACAAACGGCGCCAGAGAAAATGATGCGCACAGCTTGTGGTATTACGTTTTATCCAAACCGGTGCTGGGGGTGGCTGCAGCCTTTTTCTGCTTCAACTACATTCAGTATTTCTTCCTGTCATGGCTGCCAAGCTATCTCACTGACTTCCAGCATCTCGACATTAAGAGCATGAGCATTATCGGTATTCTGCCCTGGCTGGGCGCGACTGCGGGTTTCATCGGTGGCGGGATTGTCGCCGATATTCTCTACCGTCGTAGCGGTAATTTCCTCTTCTCACGCAAAGCGGTGATTTTCGCCGGTCTGATTATTGCTGCCGGTTGTGTGCTGATGACGGCTTATACCCGCAACACCGCAGGCGCCGTGGCGCTGATTACCGTCGCCAGTATTTTTGCTTATATGACGCCACAGGCGTGCTGGTCATTGTTGCAGGATATCGTTCCGGCGCACCGTATCGGGACCGCAGGCGGTTTCGTGCATTTACTGGCGAATCTGGCCGGGATTTTATCCCCGAGCATTACCGGATTTTTAATCCAGTACGGCGGGGGATATCAGTCAGCCTTCATCCTCTCAAGTGGCCTGGCGGTCGTCGGTGTGATTGCAATGGCTATTCTGGTACGCCAGAACAAAGTGAATGAATTGTTTGGCAAAAAAGCGCCAGCGGAAGAAATCGCCGCCGGTCATTAATCCTCCGGTGTATCCTGTAAGGCCCCTGTTCAACCTGCAATTGAATTGATACATTGCAGGTTGAACATTGAGCAGATTTATAGGATGTAAAATGCCCTCGTCAGAACTTTCGCTGTTTCCCCCTGCATTGAAAACCGGCGATACCATTGGTTTTTTCTCTGCGTCATCACCGGTGACTGCCACCGCCCCTAACCGTTATCTGCGCGGGAAGAAATTCCTTGAAGATAAAGGATTTGTGCTGAAAGCCGGCACAATGACCGGACAATATGATCACTATCGCTCCGGCTCCATTCAGGCACGTGCCGAAGAACTGAATCAGTTGATCCGTGATCCGCAGGTGCGTTGTGTAATGTCGTCGATTGGCGGTAACAACACTAACTCTCTGCTGCCTTATCTGGATTACGATGCGCTGCGTACTGATCCGAAAATCATCATCGGGTATTCCGACACGACCGCATTGCTGGCCGGGATTTATGCGCAAACAGGATTGATCACCTTTTACGGTCCGGCGCTGGTGGCTTCTTTTGGCGAATTTCCGCCGCTGGTTGATGAAACCTACGCGTCTTTCGCTGACATCCTGATGACCCGCCGCTCTGAGCCTTATCGCTACGCTTTACCGCAGCACTGGACGGATGAAAAGCTCAACTGGAATGATGTCACGCCGGTCAGGGCGAAAACGTTGTACGCCAATACCTGCCGTTTTCACGGCAAGGGACGCATCGAGGGGCGCGTCATCGGCGGAAATCTGAATACGTTGTCTGGCATCTGGGGCAGCCCTTATATGCCGGAAATCCGTCAGGGCGATATTTTGTTTATCGAAGACAGCTTGCACAATATCGCGACCATCGAGCGCTCTTTCTCAATGCTGAAACTGAACGGAATTTTCGACCGTGTGAGCGCTATTCTGCTCGGCAAACACGAATTGTTCGATAATGCGGGGACAGGAAGGCAACCGGCGGATGTGCTGCTGGAAGTGCTGAACGGACAAGACATTCCGCTGGTTGATGGCTTCGACTGCTGCCATACCCATCCGATGTTAACGCTTCCTCTGGGTGCCCGTATTGCTGTCGACTTCTCTCAGCAGCACATCGACATTGTCGGCCCGTATCTGCAGCAATAAATCAAAAATCACGTACTACTAAAAATCCGTACGTGATTTATATGCTTTTCCCCCCACGCTTTCCGCCATTACATTTCGAACGACTGCTCTGTAAACATTTACGACAGAAATCTGTTTTTGAAATAGAACGGTTTATACTGACTGACCTGATGCGTGAGATATAAATCAAGAATGCGCGCCGGGTGCGCATTGTTCTCATTGCATGAAGCATGTGTGGAGGCAGGATATTCTTAACAGGGAGGCGTGAAATGCACATGAATTATCTGATTGAAAATCTAATAGTCTTCAACCCTGAAGATAACACACTTTCATTAGCGGGTGATTCAGAAAACAAGATCGCCATTTCTAATCCTGCGCGCAGGATATTATTATTGTTAATAGAACAACAGGGTATCGTTGTTGAGCGTGAAATATTTTTTAAAAAAGTTTGGGATGACTACGGACTGATAGCAAGTAATAATAATCTTAATCACTGCGTCAGCAAATTACGCAAAGTAGTGGTCACTTTGGGTTACCCTGATGAATTTATCGTTACCGTGCCCAAGGTCGGTTTTACTATCCGTAAAGAAATCATTATTGAACCTTACCTCATGCATGAACCTCCTGAGGAGAAAATTCAGGTTCACAACGTGCAGGTCAACAAAACACCGGAAAACCGGCTGACTGAAACAGAGCAAAAGGAAGAGATCATCGCGCCGACGGCAGCATCACTTCAGCTAAAAACGCAACCTGAAAAGAGGATAAAAAATCGCCCCTCTGGCTTTATGATAAGCCTGCTTGTGGCGGCAGTCTTGACTGTGTGGGCATTTTTCATTATGTACAACGATTTACAGGATCCGAAAACAGAGCTGAAAATTGCCAGGCTGGGTGCCTGTGATTTGTATTCAACCGCGCCCGTCATTTCGTCCCGTAAGCGCGAATTTATTCAACTGGCCGAGACATTTCTGCAAAAAAATAATATTACCTGCAAACCAGGAGATATTTTCATATTCCAAAGTGAGCGTTTTACCTCGCCCATCAATACTGGCTCAGTACGTGATTTTATGGCGCAGTGCATTACCGATGATAATTATAAAGCTAACATTTGCATAAGCTATTATACAAATGACAGGACCACGCATGTTCAGTGATAGAAAACGTATTTTTCAGGGAAAGAAGAGCATCCTCCTCCCGTTCATCCCGGCTGTATTTATATTACTCTTTACCCTGTATGGTTTTTTCGTCCAAAAGAACCGGGAAGCATTCCCTGTTAATATACCTTGCCGTGGAAATATGATCATAGAAGCACAATATGATAATCAAACCGCAAAACTGGTGGCCGCACTCTACTTCAGTTTTCTTGACAACCACAAAATTTTAGTTTCACTCAGTGGAACGGGTTATTTGTATGACAAAAATGGGATTGTTATTCAACGGAAAACATTGCTGAGAAACATTTATTATGACTATATTCACGTTAGCACAAACTCCAGTACGTATTCGCTCACCAGCAGTCAGATTAATATCGACAGTGTAGACAATATGGACTGGCAGATTTCGTCTCTCCTGCTGATAAACAGTTTTTTTCTGACCGGCCATACTGACACGCTGGTACTGAAGAAATACGATAACAGCACCCTGTTGATTGAAAGCAACCAGTCTCCGATTGCATTGTGTGTATTCAAAAAAAGTCTTTGAATACAAATACATTTAGCAACTCACTTATTTATAGTAGAGGTACAGATGAAACCCGCAAGCCTGGGCGTAACGCGACAAGGTACAAAAACTGGCCTGAGCCGGCCGCTTCTCAAGACGGGTAATCGCTGGTGGCGTGATGCCCAGCCGTCTGGCCAGTTCTGTCTTACTCAGTCCAGCATCTTCACGCAGGGTTTGCAGCAGGGCATGAATGTGAGTCTCTGCGATGAGCTCCGGTGCCTGGACCTTATAAACCGGTTCCTCGAGCGCCTGCGCCCGCAATTTTGCCGTTCTTAGCATAGCCTTCCTCCTTTCCTTAAGCCGTCGTCAGTAGTAGTTGATCTTGACGATCACGGATGCGTCAAACTGCCCGAGAGAAAGCGTTTTCCCCGGAATCGCACTCAGTTTTGCCGTAAAGTTTTTGGTGACTTCATTCACATTGTTCAGCTCAGCAAAGTCATCATAGCGGTTGAAAGTGATGGCTTTATCCTGGTCGTTATAGAGCATCAGCTTCGCGCCGTTGGACAGGTCAATCGCGGTGTTGTCCAGCAGTGGGCTGGCGGTGGAAAACTCCGCCTGCAGCGAGAAGTTGTCAAGGCACCCTTGTTTTACCGCTTTAATGGCAAACGGCAGTGAAACGCCGGACGATCGGGACAACGTGGTACTTTGAATCGCACCAAAATCGACAATCTGAGACTCAGGATAGACTTTCAGGTCAGAGCCACAGGCCAGAAAGCGGATCCCCTGTAATCCTGAAAGGTTGTATTTAAGATTTTTTGCGCCCGGCGTTTTGTTAATCCCGCGGCTGCCGTCAAGCTGGAAAACCGTAAACTGGTCGGCCCCCTGATAATGTCCGCTGGAAGGCGCATTTCCGCTGACTTTGATATACAGACGGAACGTGACATTCACCGTCACATTCTGACCTTTTTTGATCGGCGTACTGTTGGTACTCAGACGCTGTTCGTTCTGCTCCAGATCCTGCCCGTTGTAACTGACGCCCAGCAGCAACCCTTCACCAATCGACTGTGATTTGGGATTAAAGTAGAAATGCACCACATCAATGATCGAACCCAGCACATTGTCGCAATAGGCCGTGACATTGATGTCATTGGATTCCCAGACTTTCGTGCCTGCTGGCACGTTCGCCGGGATCGCCAGTTGCCCGACGGGAATAGCCGGTTTGTCCACAATACCGGTACCTTTTTCGACACAATCGAGCGCCAGTGCACTGCGGGAAAAAAACAACAGCAGCAGGAGAAATACCATCCGACCCGCCTGAAATCTGTCAATACCAGCCATCACCACTCCTTAGCGTTTTGCGTCTTTGCTGATGCGCTGACATTGTTGTGTCTGGCAGTTGTACTCGTTCACCTGCAAACCGCCGTAATCATCCATGTAACCCAGACTGTATTGCTGGCTAACGTACTGCTTGCCGGTGAGATTTTCGCTGGCGAACGGTGCGAGCATCACGCTGTCAAAACCAGGGATATTGCCTTTGTTGTCTTTGCCCAGATAGCCGACAGTGATATAAAACGGTGTCGGATTGGTCAGTTTTAGCCCATCACTGAGACGGGCAACCTGAAGCTGTTCCTGCCAGTGACCTTTCACCAGCTTCCTGAGCTCCACCGGACGGAAAAACAGCTTCACGCGGCTTTGGATCGCCACCTGCATCACGTTCGCCATGTCACTTTTTGGCGGCACTTCACGCACGTTAAAGTAAAACAGCGATTCGCGATCTTTCGGCAGACCGGCGGTTTCGGGTAACTGCAAAATGCGGATCTGGCTTTTCTGGCCAGCATCAATGCGCTGCATCGGCGGCAACGCCACCAGCGGAGAGGTGATTTTTTCGCCCTGCTCGTTCTCCAGCCAGACCTGCGCAAGATACGGTAGATCTTTGCTCTGGTTTTCCAGCATCACGCTGACGGATTTATCACTGGCGTTATAGATGATGCGTGTCCGGTCCAGATTGACGGCGGCGAAAGTCGGATAAGTCATGCCAATCATCAGCAGTAATGCTGCCCCAAAACGCAAAAAATACCTGTTCATCGGATTATTCCTTTCCTGATCTGCTTTGTTGAAAGCGTTTAAATTATTAAGTGCAGGGCAGCAATACCTGCCCTGAATATGTCACGGGCTGAGGTGGCACCTGGATCTGACATTGCTGCCCGTCTCCCCAGCGAACAGTCAGGGATTTCTCGCCGGATACTCCGGCCAGGTACGCCAGACCACTGTCGCCAATCAGGCCCGCTTCAAACCCGGAACTGTTGTCGGTAACGGCGGCGCCCAGCGGCGGGTGGCTGCCATCAGCGAGGCGTATTACCGCCATCAGACGTTCACCTTTAATGGCGCGGATTTTGCGAAAGCCTATTGCGCCTTCCGTCAGGGTTTTGCTGACCACCGAGCTGTAAACTTCCACGTCATCCGGCAAATTATTCACATCAACGCGGATATCGGAGGTCTGGTAGCTGGACACACCATTCACAACAGCAATGCCGTAATCGTTGGTCACTGACGCACCGTCGCTGATCGGAATGCCTTTCACGCCGGTTGATACCATCATGCGTGGCTCGCTGCCGGCGCTGCTCTGATGCAATGCTGCGCCTGCCGCTGTCGCAGTAAACGATCCGTACCAGTTGGCATTCACTGAGCGGTAATCGTTATTTTTCACGCTGCCGTTCGCACCGAACTGACCGTACGGCGACATATGCTGATAGTTGGCGCGGAACACACCGTTACCTTTTTGCAGATCCGGGCTGCTCCCGCCCGCGCCCACGCGCCAGCTATTGTTCGGATCCTGGCTGTTGTAATACGACGCCGTTTGCGAGTAACCACTTTGCGAATCCTGCTGCGCGTCGTAGCTGATCTGTTGCCCGGAAGACAACGGCAAACTGAGCGACAGAAACATCTGATTTTCATCGGTATCGCGGTAGTTCAGCTTGCTGGCGGAAAACGTCGCAGAAATGCCGGTAAAGCGGCCGATATCGAAAACCTTGCTGACCGACACGCTGTAATTGTTACTCGCACTCTCATTCCAGTAGACCTTGTGGGTAGCAGAGAGATAGAGCGTGATCGCCGGCCACGGCAGGTACTGATTTGCCGTCACGGTGTAGGTTTGTTTGTCATCGCGGGAATAACCGTCGCCGTTCACCTTGTCGAGGTACTGGCTGAACGACATAAACGTTTTTTCCGAGAAGCGGTATCCGGCAAACGTAATCTGACTGCCGGTCGAGTCAAACCGCTTGGAGTAGTTGGCGCGGTAACTCAGCCCGGTTTGTTTCCCTGCCACCGGTACGGTCGCCGAGGAACGCGTGACATCAAAAGATACGGCACCGAGTTTTTGCAGGTTTTGCCCGACGCCGATGGCCTGCGCCTGATAGTTACCGGTGGTGCTGATCAGACCGCCGTAAAGCGAGAAATCATTCAGCGCACCCCAGGACATTTCGCCGCTGTAAAAACCCGGCTGCAAGACGTGATTGCTGCTGCCGGTGGTCGGTTTGCCCATTGCGGTTTTGAAACGCACCTGGCCTTTGCGGGTCAGGAACGGAATGGTCGCGGTGGTCACCTGATAAGTCGTCACGCTGCCGTTTTCTTCTTCGATTTTGACATCCAGTGCGCCCTGTACCGCTTCGGTCAGATCCTGAACCACAAATGGGCCCGGTGACACGTTGGTCTGATAAATCACCCGCCCGTTCTGACTGATACTCACTTTGGCATTGGTTTTGGCGATGCCGGTGACTTGCGGCGCATAACCTCGCAGCGACGGAGGCAACATGCGCTGATCGCTGTTGAGTGAAACACCGAGAAAACGGAATGAATCGAAAATATCTGAGCTTAAATAGGTCTGCCCGCCGGTCAGGCGTGCGCCCACAGAAGGCAGCGCACGATACAGATAGGTTTGCGTCCAGGTGAATTTATCACTGGCGGGCGCGCCGGACGTGCGCGACGAAGAATACTGATAATCGGCACGGGCGCGCCACGGCCCGAGGTTAAAACCGGTGGTGCCGTAACTGCTGAAACTGGTGGTGCTGTCGCCGGACTGCGGCATGTATCGGCTGCCGAGCAGGTTGTAGTCGAGCAATGCACCGTTGACGCCATCATCCCACTGTGAGGGCGGCACCCAGTTTTGATCGTGAAAGGTCAGCCAGGCCTGGGGAATGCTGATATTCAGCGTTTGTTTTTCCTGATCGTAACGTGCGGTGACTTCCTGCTGCTGATCGAGAGATGTGCATTCACCGCGATGCCACAAAGTCAGCTTTTCGCGCGCGTCTTTAGTGAGTTCGAATTTATCCACCAGCACCGGCGGTAAACACAGGCGGCTATTTTTCTTATCCGCAGTGGGAATATAGTGAATCACGCTTTGTTCGCCGAACGTGCGGCCATTGAGCACCACATCCAGCAGGTATTCACCGGGCGCGATATAATCGGCTACCTGAAATCGTGACAGATCGACATTATTGCGATCGGCAGAATCAATGAAGTTAACGTTAAATTCTACTGCGAAGCTTCTGACTGAAATAAAGCATCCTGACAGAAGAAAAATAAACCACAGGACATTCTTGATTTCAGCCGATGTTCTATTCATCGCAAACGACATAATAAAATCACTTCTTACTAAAATAGTAATCCACACCAATCCCTGGCGCTGGCACAGCCAAAAAATAAAGGGGAGAAAACTCCCCTAAATAGCAGCGATATTTATTTGTAGTTCAGGGCATAAGTTGCCTGAGAAACGATCGTACCGGTTGAAACAGGCTGAGAATTGGCTTCCACGCGTGCGGCGAATACCAGCTCATTATTCCCTGTGACCAGGTTAATATCTTTAGAGGTGTCTCCCACTTTCAGCAGGTCACCGTTGGCGTCAATCAGGCGGATGCCTGCGCCTTTCGCGCTGCCGGTGTTGGCCAGTAGTTCAGCGGCGCTGCTGTCAGGCGTACCCGCAAAAGAAACGGCGACTTTGGACATAGCCGGATATTGAACAGTGCCCGCCGTCTGTGCGGTCAGGTCACAATCTTGCAAATGAATGGTGTAATTCACGTTTTGAGAGTATTTATTGCCGCTTTCGAGCACCTTATTCGCGACCTGCCCCATGTTTACATTAATGTCTTCATCACCTGCGGCAATTGAGCAAGGTGCGTTAATAACCGTCCCGGTGAAATGAATACGGCCTGAACCTTGATCAGCTCCTGTCGGAGGCGTTGTATCATCTGCAAAAGCTGATGCAGAAATAAAGGCAGATAAAGCAATAACCAGTGTCTTTCTTTTGGCGTTAAACATAATAAGTCCTTGAGATTTAACGGTAGCTATTAAGCATTAAGCAGCTATTAAGCGATATTTTTCGCTGTACCGAAGAGAGCACCCCTCTCTTGCCAGATCAATATACTGATATTTTAAATTTAACGTTATAATAATTTGCCAATTGCAAATATTAAGAGTTTTACTCTCAGATTAATCTTTAAACATGCGATTTATGAAAGGAAATTAACTCAGAGGTTAAAATATCTGATATTAAATGTTCCGTAATAGATAAGAAAATTTCCACACCAAACCCTGAGTTAAGCTTTCTTTAACCAAATAATCACATTAAGAATCATATTTTTTAACTTTATCTCTTTCCCACTCTCTCCTGAACTTCCCAGACTTATGTGGACTGCTCCGCATGACGAATGAATATATCCTGCTGTTTTTTCTCCGCTTGCGTGATCTGTCCCCCAGAAAACAAACAAAGGCATACCGCAAACTACACCCAACCTTTTATTGACATATCATTAACAAATTAAAGGAGAAAAACCATGAGCCATGTTTATAAGCACCCTATTCCTGCCTCCATAGCAGAGCGTACCCTGATCACACCTGAGAAATATCAGCAGTATTATCAACAGTCTGTCGAAGATCCTGACGCATTTTGGGGTGAACAGGCCAAAGTGCTCGACTGGATTAAGCCTTTCACAAAAGTGAAAAACACTTCATTTGCGCCGGGGAATGTCGATATTCGCTGGTTTGAGGATGGCACTCTGAATCTTGCAGCTAACTGTCTGGATCGTCATTTAAGCGACAAAGGCGATCAGACCGCGCTGATTTGGGAAGGTGATGACCCGAAAGCCGAGAATAAACATGTCACCTACAAACAGCTTCATCATGATGTTTGTCAGTTTGCTAACGTCTTAAAGGGCCTGGGCGTTAAGAAAGGGGATGTTGTCGCTATTTACATGCCTATGGTACCGGAAGCGGCTGTCGCGATGCTGGCCTGTGCCCGTATCGGTGCTGTGCATTCCGTTATCTTCGCCGGTTTCTCCCCGGAAGCTGTTGCCGGTCGCATTATCGATTCCAATGCCAGACTGGTGATTACCGCCGACGAAGGTCTGCGCGCCGGACGTACCATTCCGCTGAAACAAAATGTGGATGATGCGCTGAAAAACCCGTCGGTCACCAGCATCACACATTCCATCATTTTCAAACGCACCGGCAAACAGGGGGAATGGAAAGAGGGTCGTGACATCTGGTGGCATGATGCAATTGAAGGCATTTCTGCAGATTGTCCGCCCGAAGAAATGAAAGCAGAAGATCCGCTTTTCATCCTTTATACCTCCGGCTCCACGGGTAAACCGAAAGGCGTATTGCATACCACGGGCGGTTATCTGGTCTATGCGGCCCTGACCTTCAAATACACCTTTGACTATCATGATGGCGATATCTACTGGTGTACGGCCGATGTCGGCTGGGTAACGGGCCACAGCTATTTGCTCTACGGCCCGCTGGCGTGCGGAGCCATCAGCCTGATGTTTGAAGGTGTACCAAATTATCCGACACCGGCCCGTATGGCGCAGGTTATTGATAAACACAAGGTAAATATCCTCTATACCGCACCTACGGCGATCCGCGCACTGATGGCTGAAGGGGATAAAGCCATTGAGGGCACCAGCCGTGCTTCACTGCGGATCATGGGGTCAGTTGGCGAACCGATTAACCCGGAAGCCTGGGAGTGGTACTACAGGACTATTGGTAACAGCCAGTGCCCGATTGTCGATACCTGGTGGCAAACCGAAACCGGCGGTTTCATGATAACCCCGCTGCCGGGTGCCACTGAGCTGAAAGCGGGTTCGGCAACGCGGCCGTTCTTCGGTGTTCAGCCTGCTCTGGTAGACAACGAAGGCGTTCCTCAGGAAGGAGCATGCGAAGGCAATCTGGTCATCACCGATTCTTGGCCGGGTCAGGCGCGTACACTGTTTGGTGACCATGAACGTTTCGAGCAGACCTATTTCTCCACGTTTAAAAATATGTACTTTAGCGGTGACGGTGCGCGTCGTGACGAAGACGGTTATTACTGGATAACAGGCCGTGTTGATGACGTGCTCAATATTTCCGGCCATCGCCTTGGGACGGCTGAAATTGAATCAGCATTAGTTTCTCACCCTAAAATTGCAGAAGCTGCCGTTGTGGGTATTCCGCATAACATTAAAGGTCAGGCTATTTACGCCTACATCACACTGAATCACGGCGAAGAACCGTCACCGGAACTCTATACCGAAGTACGCAACTGGGTGCGTAAAGAGATAGGGTCCATTGCCACGCCTGACATTCTTCACTGGACTGATTCGTTGCCAAAAACCCGTTCCGGCAAAATTATGCGTCGTATTCTGCGCAAAATTGCAGCCGGAGACACAAGCAATCTGGGAGATACCTCTACGCTGGCGGATCCGGGCGTAGTCGATAAATTGCTGGAAGAAAAACAATCAATGAAAGTGCCGTCGTAATTTTTCACCGCCCTGGCGCGGTGAACTCTATCAATGCCTCACAGGAGTCACTGAGATGAATGATCTCATTTATCAGAGAGTTGTAAGTAATCCGCGCTTCAGGGAACTGGTGCAAAAACGCAGTCGTTTTGCCTGGCTGCTGTCAGGCATCACGCTGGTTCTGTATGTCGCTTTCATTTTACTGATTGCGTTCGATCCACAGTGGCTGGGAACACCTCTCTATGACGGTGCCACCATCACCCGCGGCATTCCCGTGGGCGTGGGGCTGATCGTGATTTCCTTCGTGCTGACAGGAATTTACGTCATTCGCGCGAACGGCGAGTTTGACCGCCTGACGGCAGATATTATCCGCGAGGTGCAGCCATGATCGCACGTCGCGGCTCTCTTCTTTTACTGATGCTATCCCTCGCCTTCCCGTTCAGTTTGCTTGCTGCGGAGGGCATCGCCGGGGAAGTTAAACGTCAGCCTCTTAATATTGAAGCTATCGTAATGTTCGTGCTGTTTGTTGGCGCGACTTTATATATCACCTATTGGGCAGCAAAGCGTACACGGTCCCGCCAGGACTACTATACAGCTGGCGGCCGCATTACTGGCCTGCAAAACGGTATGGCAATTGCTGGCGATTTCATGTCTGCCGCTTCTTTCCTGGGTATCTCCGCACTGGTTTATACCTCCGGTTATGATGGCCTGATCTATTCCATCGGTTTCCTGATCGGCTGGCCAATCATTTTGTTCCTGATTGCCGAACGCCTGCGTAATTTGGGGAAATATACCTTCGCAGATGTCGCGTCATACCGGTTGAAACAAAAACCAATCCGGCTGCTTTCAGCCTGCGGTTCGCTGGTGGTTGTTGCGCTTTATCTGATCGCACAAATGGTCGGTGCCGGTAAGTTAATCCAGCTATTGTTTGGGCTTAACTATCATGTCGCAGTGATCCTGGTTGGGATCCTGATGGTACTCTACGTGTTGTTTGGCGGAATGCTGGCGACGACCTGGGTACAAATCATCAAAGCTATCCTGTTGCTGGCCGGTGCGACATTCATGGCGATTATGGTCATGAGATCTGTCGGCTTCAACTTTAATACCCTCTTTACTCAGGCGGTCGCCGTCCACTCTAAAGGGATTGCAATCATGAGCCCGGGAGGACTGGTTTCAGATCCGATATCCGCTCTGTCTCTGGGGCTTGCACTGATGTTCGGTACCGCCGGTTTACCCCATATTCTGATGCGGTTCTTCACCGTCAATGATGCCAAAGAAGCCAGGAAAAGCGTGTTCTATGCTACTGGCTTTATCGGTTACTTCTACATTTTGACCTTCATTATCGGTTTCGGTGCTATTGTTCTGGTCAGCTCAAACCCGGCGTTTAAAGATGCCAGCGGTATATTACTCGGCGGTAATAATATGGCAGCCGTGCATTTAGCGGATGCGGTCGGTGGAAGTTTCTTCCTCGGATTTATCTCTGCCGTGGCTTTCGCAACCATTTTAGCGGTGGTCGCGGGCTTAACGCTGGCAGGGGCTTCGGCGGTCTCTCATGATCTGTATGCGAGCGTCATCAAGGACGGTAAAGCAACAGAACGTGATGAGTTAAGGGTTTCGAAGATCACCGTTGTTCTGCTTGGTATCGTCGCCATCGCGTTGGGTATTCTGTTTGAAAAACAGAATATTGCATTCATGGTTGGATTAGCGTTCTCCATTGCTGCGAGCTGCAATTTCCCCATTATTCTGCTCTCAATGTACTGGTCTAAACTGACAACGCGCGGGGCAATGATTGGCGGATGGCTCGGCTTACTTACAGCAGTCATATTGATGATTCTTGGGCCAACTATCTGGGTCCAGATCTTAGGACATGCTAAGCCCATTTATCCTTACGAATACCCCGCGCTGTTCTCGATGATTGTTGCTTTTGCCGGTACCTGGTTCTTCTCGATTACAGATAACTCACTGGAAGGACAGAAAGAAAGGGAGCGTTTCTACCCTCAGTTTGTGCGGTCACAAACAGGGATCGGGATCTCGCAAAGCTCTAATCACTAATGAGTAGAGCGCAGAAATAGAAAAGGCCATCCTGAGGATGGCCTTTTGTTTGAATATTGCGTGCTTAATCGCTGATCCGTAGAACAAAAAGACAAAAGCCCTGCACAATGTGCAGGGCTTTTGTCTTTTTTTGATGCCTGGCAGTTCCCTACTCTCGCATGGGGAGACCCCACACTACCATCGGCGCTACGGCGTTTCACTTCTGAGTTCGGCATGGGGTCAGGTGGGACCACCGCGCTAGTGCCGCCAGGCAAATTCTGTAATTTACCGAACTCTACGCTTATTACTGGTGCTGATACCCAGAGTCGAACTGGGGACCTCACCCTTACCAAGGGTGCGCTCTACCAACTGAGCCATATCAGCACGCTAATTCTTATAACAATCCGCGTAAAAGCGAACTTTACTTATTTGATGCCTGGCAGTTCCCTACTCTCGCATGGGGAGACCCCACACTACCATCGGCGCTACGGCGTTTCACT
>NZ_QSNX01000017.1:0-103902 GCF_009498575.1 Rahnella sp. RcJ3 | reverse complement strand
AGGGAAGTGAGAGAAAAAAGGTCGAAATATCCCTTAAAAAACAATGCCGGTCACCTTAAGTGACCGGCATTAGCCTTTCTGGCCCGTTTTCTGTTTCATCCATAGAGCGTTTTAAACCCCCATGATTTTCTTCACCGGCATAATGCTATCGCGCAGGCGGGTGAGCCACTGGCTGATCTGCGCCGCAACAGCAATGGCTTCGCGTGCATCGCTTTTGATCAACTGAATGCTCTGACCGGGCTGAACCTGCGCCAGACGCCATAAGTCTTCTTCAATAATTCCGGCAATTTTCGGATAGCCTCCGGCGGTATTGGCGTCAGCCAGTTGAATGATCGGCTCGCCGGCAGGTGGAACCTGAACGATGCCGGGGACTAAACCGTATGAACGCATTTCGATGACTTTCGAGGGCGTGACCGGCGCGCCGGATAAGCGGTAACCGGTGCGGTTGCTGTGCAGGGACACTTTCCACGGCTGCGACCAGAAGCGGGGAAGATCGGCTTCAAACAGCGAATATTCTCCGGCGGGAATAGCCCGCAGTTGCACGCATCCCTCAGTGCTGGTCGGGAATACGTTTGCCAGCGCGATCTCCGGCGGCTCGATGCCCATACCTTGCGCAGGCAGGGGAGATGCGGTGTTTTTACCCGCCGCGAGGCGATCGTTTTTCTCCAGTGGTCGTCCGTCTAAACCACCAAAGCCACCACGCAGCGCGGTGCTGCGCGAGCCCATAACGACCGGCACGTCAATGCCTCCGGCGACGCACAAATAGCTGCGGGCACCGTAACGCGGGAACTGCATTTCCAGCTCCTGCCCTGCGCGGACGGAACACGCCCACCAGGGCGGAAGATCTGTACCGTCGAGCTTCGTGCGGCAATCTGCGCCGGTGATGGCGATGCTGGTATCGGCGAGAAACCGGACCTTAAACGGAAACATCTGCACTTCAATGCAGGCGGCGTTTTCGTCATTGCCCAGCATGATGTTGCCCGCGTGAAACGCCAGCGGATCCATCACGCCGCTGACAGACACGCCGATATCCCGGAATCCGCTGCGGCCCGCGTCCTGAACAGTATTCAGCGGGCCGGTTTTCACTATTTCAATCACGGCTGGTTCAGTCACAATTCAATCCTTTCTGGCAGAAAGCGCACGCTGTCCCCCGGTGCCATCAGCGCAGGATTCTCTGCCTGCGGGTCAAACAGCGTCAGTTCGGCGAATCCGATGGCGTTCCAGCCGTTTGGCCCGGTCAGCGCGGAAATCCCGGTCTGTGCGCCGCCGATAGTCACGGTGCCTTTGAGCATATTCAGCGAGGGGACTTTTTTACGCGGCGTGGCAAGAGACGGATCCAGCCCGTGGAGATAGCCAAAACCCGGCGCGCTGCCCAGTGAAAACACCGTGTAGCAACCCTCAGAATGGCGGCGGATGACCTCGCGCGGCGAAAGCCCGGTATGCTGGCAAACCGCGTCCAGATCGGTGGCATGTTCACCGCCGTAAATCACCGGAATTTCAATCAGCTTGCCTTGCGGATGTACGGCCTGTGCCTGTTCCCAGGCGGCCACCAGCAGGGCAAAGGTGGCGTCGTAATCTGCCGGTGTCTGGCGAAACAGCACCAGCAAATTGGTCACGCCGGGGATCAGTGATTCGATATCATCACGCGCGCGCAATGCGACCGCCAGTGACCAGATGCGGCGCTGGGCGGGCAGGTCGAAATCTCCCGGTGCTTCAATCAGCCATGCACGGCTGCCGATGGTGGAGATTTTGATGTTGTCGCCCTGACTGGCAAGAATAAAAGAGGCGCGGGAAGGCGCCTCGTGCGACGCAGTGATCATCGGTTATTCCAGAGGTTCGAATTTAAGGCTGGAGAGCGGCTGAACTTTGTCTTCGCGCACCATTTTGTATTCGGTATTTGGCCCGATCCAGGTATCCCAGATTTTATCGATGGTGCCGTCGTCATCCATCGCTTTCAGGCTGCTGTTAACCTTCGCCAGCAATGCCGGTTCGTCCTTTTTCATGCCGACGCCAATCGGCTCCAGCGCCATCGGCTCTTTGATCATCCCCAGTTCAATGCCGTCTTTTCCGGCCTGAGAAATCATTTTGATGGCGGTCATGGTGTTGGTCACAAAGCCCACCGCTTTATTCTGTTCCAGCGCCAGAAAGGCCGACGCAGCATCCTGGAAGGTCACCGCTTTTGCGCCTGCCAGATATATCGATTGTTCAGACGTCGTGCCTTTGGTGGCGCTGATGCGTTTGCCTTTAAAATCCGCACGAGTTTTATCGACGTTGGGCTTTTTCACCACCAGCACTTCTTTCGCCACATAATACGGATCGCTGAACTGAATCTGTTGGCCGCGTGTTTTGGTATACGCCAGATTGGCAATCAGCACGTCGGCGCGGCCAGTGGCGATCACTGCAATACGCGCTTCAATAGACGTCGGCATCAGATTGAGTTTTACGCCCATCTGTTTGGCTAATGCCGTGCATAAATCGACGTCCATTCCCGCCAACTGGCGCGTTTTCGGATCCGGCGACGAGAACGGCGGCACATCGGAATACACGGCACAATTGAGTGAACCGCGTGCCTGAATATCAGAGAGAACATCCGCTTTCGCAGAGGAAAAGGCCGCCATCAGTGGCAACGCCAGCAAGGAACAAGACAGTAACTTCAGTTTCATCATTCATTCTCCGGGATTTTTTAATTAGCAGTGTGTGACGACAACTTCCCCTGGCTCACTGTGAGCAAAACTGGCTGCGGTTTCTTTATGAGTCAGCCCGACTATATAAGCTCACCCTGGCGTTGTATAAGAAGTAAACCCTGTATGGCGATACGCTTTTTGTATGACCGGGAAAAAGGCGGCTCTGCCAGAATAGCGGACAGATTCATCCCGCTGCTCACCAGGAACGAAGGTTAATAATGAACGCCAGAATGGGTATTTCGCTAAAAATATTATCAGCCCTGTGTGCCACATTAATGTTGGCCTGCGTGAAAGGGCTGGGCGGAAATATACCTACCGGAGAAGTGATATTTTTTCGCTCTTTCGTCGCCTTATTCCCGCTGCTGATCTGGCTCAAATTGCAGGGCCCTGTTTTCCCCCAAATTAAAACGAAGAATATATCCGGCCATTTAATTCGCGGCTTTTCCGGCACGGGGGGAATGTATTTTAACTATCTGGCGTTAGTGTATATCTCGCTGGCGGATGCCACGGCGATAAGCTACGCCGCGCCGCTATTTACGGTGGTCATGGCCGCGGTTTTGCTGCGTGAAAATGTTCACGCAGCCCGCTGGCTGGCGGTGGGTATCGGTTTCACCGGCATTATCGTCATGCTGTGGGCGCATCTGACAGACAGCGGTTCGCTGCTCTCGGGCAGTTTTAAGCAGGTTTCGGCGGGGCTGGGCGTGATTCTGGCACTGCTGGCGGCGATGTGTACGGCGGTATCTTCGGTGCAAATCCGTTTTTTAAATGGCATTGAAAGACCGGGCGCGATCGTTTTCTACTTCTCGCTGATGACCATGCTGATTGGTCTGGCGACGATTTTCTTCGGCTGGAAAATCCCGACCACTTTGCAGCTTTTACTGCTCATCGGTTGCGGCTTTTTTGGCGGAATGGCACAAATCCTGATTACGCTGAGCCTGCGTTACGCCGATGCGTCGCTGCTGGCGCCTTTTGATTACACCACGATGGTCTGGTCGATGATGCTTGGTTTTCTGTTCCTCGACAGTTTTCCGTCATCTTCCACGCTGGCCGGTGCGTCAATCGTGGCCGCAGCCGGGATTTTCGCCTTATTGAGTGAGAGGCGTATAAACAGAACGGCTATTATCAAATCAGCAAAGTAGGGGAGTAAGGGGGGCGGTAAGCATCCTGATCTCCTCCCGGATATCTCAAACGTGCGTGGAACTAAAACGGGTGTGCTTACACCAGAAGCGGACCTTAAAAGATCGTGATGTGTTAGTAGGTTAGTTTCACTGCGAAAACTTGTGAAAAGAATCGGTAAATAATGAATGAATCACTCTCGTCCGCCTTTTCTCGCATCGCCGTATTACGATTAGATAGGGAATAATATGGTCAAGATATCATCTATTTTAGTGCTGATTAAGCACTAATTTATTATTGTCGCACGACTGATAATTAAGCAGTCTTGTTTTTTATTTCTTTGAATTTCCGGCTAGAATAGTTCATAGCAATACTTTGTGACGCGTATTACAATGCTATAAATCTCGAGGTGATACTATTAAGCCGCTGATACATTAATCTTTAGGAGAAATATGAACAAGGAAATCAACACCTTAAAGTTATTAAATGAAATAGGAAACGCTCCATCATTTAGTGACGCGATTGACCAGTATGAGTATTTTAAGAATGATTTAGGTGAGTGGAGGCTTATTTATTCCAACGAGTCTTCTGATGGACCATTTTATCTACCTAAAAAAGAGTTATCACCGAAATGTTACCTCTTAACGCCATTTAAAGGCAGTTCACTATATGTCATAGATAAAGAAGTGATTGAAATTAAGGGATTAACAAAACATTTCATCTCGACAGCAATATATGTTGACAGTAATACTGCCAGCTATATTCGTTCATTTGCCTATGAAGACCAACCGTCAGATAGAGTTTTTCAGGTTTGTCGTTCTGTATCTGAAAATATGTTGCAAGATGATGTTAATAATTTAAATATGGCATTGTATCTATCTGAGATAGAAAATAACCTGAAAGAAACTGACCTTAAAAAGGTTAGAGAAACAGTATCTGCCTTAAAATCGATTTCCATGATGAACTCTCCCTTTAATGATTCGTGGAGAGAGTCGTTTCTAAAAAAATATAAGACAATATCTGAAAGGGATGCCGATGAACTTCTCTTTGACTACTATAACAAAGATGGACGCCCGTTTGGTCAGTTTTCGGCGATAGTAGACCTAATGGAGCTGTTATTGCTAAAAACGAAAATAATTGAATACAGTTCAAAACGGTCCTCTGAAAATAAGTTGTTGAATCTTTTATCTGTGATTGACAAGGAAATCAACATTTTAATGCCAAAAGAAATGGCGGTTTGTGTTGATATTCTCTTCTACAAAAACACGCTACAAATAACCAGGAAACTGAATGGTCTAACAAATACATCTGAACCACTTCAGTTGATTAGAAATTGTGCTATGGATTTATTTATAGTTAGAATGTTAGATTTACTGACTAATACCATTAATGATGGAAACAATACACAGTTTCACCTTGCACAAATATTAACTTGTGATGTTGATGTTTGGGATATATTGAACCTCACTGGGCTCAATGCGATTGCGGTTCATCGAGAGTCATGTAAGTCACTTCCAGTTTATAGTAGTGATTTCACGGAATGGATATTTGATACACTTGGAGATAAAAAGCTAGATAGCATATCAAGAATGTTTACTCCTCAAGGCATTGTCGAAAGAAAAAAAAGGCATTCTCACAATGAGATAAAAAATAACTTACTTAGATCCCGTCAAGAGTTAGTTGAACTATTGAGAAGCAAAAGAAAAACATGACGCTATTTAACTCTGAGTAACCACATTTCCGTCAAATGCGCATGAGTTATTTATGGCTAATCTCGACACTCTGAAATCGGAAGATAACGGGGCGCACAAGCTTCCGTTCCTCGCTCACAGCACACCTTCAGCGTCACGTGTTTGTCTGCTGCGTGCCGCAAGCGGACGTTCAACACTTCTGATTATGTGGCCAAAATCGGTGTGCCACTACAGGTTGATATTCGCGATGAAGATGGTTGAGGTTTTTTTTTTAGCCAATAGAGAACCGAGTTTCTGAAATTCTGACTGTTTAAGAACAAAGCAAGCATCTTGCGGTAGTTCATAAACAGGAAAATATTCACTGGAGGAATTTGATACTTCTTTATGCTTCAATATATAGTCATAAACATCAGGTGGTGCATTTTGAGTTAAACGCATGATCTGCTGATTGACACGTGTTTGTCGGGACAGCCTCTCGAAAACCTGAAATGTTTTATTTGATATGGTAACTGTGATGCCATAATTAACATCAATTGATTGGTGTGTAAGGAGTGGTATTTTCAGAGCCTTAGCAAGTAGTTGTTGCAGAAGAACATATTCATAGCCGCAGAACATCGTGTCAATTATTTTTTCATGTGGATAGATGTAATCACCCTCTGTGCTAAATGTTAAGTTTATTCCGTTAAGAAAACAATCCTTATCTAATAAACAAAGGCGATTGATGAAAGAAGAATTGATCGGGCTAAGCTTCAGCTTTTGTTGTGAGGTTTTTATTTTTCTTATGATTACAGGTGACTGAAAGTAAATAGAAAGAAAAATATCACCATGAAGGGCATAGCGATAAATATCACTTTCTCTTATTTTTTGATCGAATAGCTCATTGGCCTTTTTTACGGATTCTCTTACAGTCATCCAGCCAGTCTCTCTGAATATTCTTCTGGTAGTAGGTATGGTTTTTGGCATGATGAATTTCCTCGAGCAATTTTTTCATAAACATAAAGCCCAACGTGATTTAGTTTAACTATATTGTAAAAAATTTATTTAATGTTGAAGTGTGAATTTGAATATATTCATCGCTTATTTCTTCACAACTAATTATTGCTTTAAACCAAAGCGGCGACACCAACATTTCAGTAGATTGTCTAACACGAATGCTGTTACTAATCTCGCCTCGTTTAATTGCTTCTTCAAATATTTTATCAGCCAGTTTTAATCTTGACTGCCATATGCCCTTGATTGCTTCTTTAACTTCTTCATCTCCCGTTCCAACAGCGGCGATTAAGCTATATACAAACCTTTTACCTTTTCCAGAGTTTAATAAATTGGCTATGGATTTTAAAAGATCTCTTAAATCATCCTGAATACTTCCTGTATTTGGCATCAGAACATAGCTTTCAGCTATGTGATTAAGAGTGTCTGCAATTAATCCGGCTCGCTCCGGCCAGCGCCTATAGATGGTTGATGGGCTTACATTTGCGAGAATTGCTATCTTCCTGTAGGTAAGAGCCTCAACCCCTTCTTCTGACAAAAGATGCTCTGCAGCTAGAAGTACAGCAGCACGATTCTTGGCACTACGGCCGCCAGTGCGCTCTGTTACATGGTCTAAACGATTAGCTCGAATAAAACTTGATCTGGCCATAATTACCCCATAATCTAAATGCAATACTTGTTGCATTAGAGGTTGGCATGAAAATTCATTGTTTGCAAACAGGTGATGTTCAGATTAAGAGTCGCCATGAGTTAGCTCGTTATGAATCGCGTCCGGCGAGGTTGTTTGACGTGCTCAAAGATAAGCATTGGAGTTCTCGTTTACCGATCGGTTGTTGGCTTGTCGAGCATCATGAAGGCCTTATACTTATTGATACTGGCGAAAGTACACATGCAAATGATCCCGGATATCAGCCTTGGTGGCATCCATTTATGCAAAAATGCGAACGTAGATGGGTCAGACCTGAAGAGGAGGTGAATGAAAAAATTAAGCAGTTAGGATTTATGGCTAATGATGTTCGCTGGGTCATTATGACACACATGCACGGAGACCATGCTGGCGGAATAAGACATTTTCCAAATAGTGAATTTATCCTAAGTGAGCTTGAAGCATCAGAGTGCTTATCTTGGAAGGGCCCTGTACAAGGATTTCTGAATATGCATTATCCTAATTGGTTTAGACCATCTACTATAAGATACGAAGATGGCCCATTTGTATCCTTCGAGAAACATCAATGCCTTACTTCAGATGGTTTAATTCGTATTGTTCCAACACCGGGGCATACAGCAGGTCATCAGTCTGTCATTATAGATTGTGGAGAATATAACGTTTTAATCGCTGGTGATGCCTCTTATCAGGAGAGTTACATGCTTGAAGGAAGTGTTGATGGGGTTGCGGTCGATGGAAATCTTCACCAGGAAACTACTAAGAAATTGCGTGCACTATGCAAAAGTAAACCTACGATAACGCAATTTGCTCATGACAATCTCAGCGCTGAGAGATTGGAAAATAAAATTTTCACTGTGCCAAATGAGCATTTTGACTGAAGTGTTTTCCCTCGACCCTTTTCATTATCTAACTGTATTAAGATAGCTCGTAATTTTTAGGTTCTAGGTCAGAATTCTTTTAATGATTTTGTTAATAAAATTTTTTGATTATTGAAGTAATCATTAAATGGAGAGCGAGTATTAAGGACGTTCTCCAATTAGAATTATTTTTCTACAGTTAACGTGTTATCAACCCATTAAGCATGAGATCCAAGTGCGCTTCTATTAATATTTCCTTCTTAAGATGACGGCGGCCGGTGACGTTTATGTGCAATATCATCAGGTTTAGAATAGAACTCATAATCACCTCAGGGAAACCTGACGCGGGTCCATCACGAAACTCTCCTGCTTCGACTCCTTCTTTTAATAATTTGCCTATTGCTCCTGCCAGAGGTTCTACGAATTCGTCATAGTGACGCTCAACAATTTCGGGAAGACGTACACCCTCAGTCAAAGACAAGCGCAGCATTTGCTGGATTTTTTTATCCTTTGATATTTTCTCAAAGGCATAGAGAAGCAGCTGACGCAGGCGTTCAGTGCAAGTACCATTGAATGAGTCTGACATGCTCAACACATCACGGTATGGTTGGGAATGGTGATGAGCCATCGCTTCGAAGAGCGCCTCTTTGGTGGGGAAATACAGATAGATTGTGCCCTTACTGATACCCAGTCGTCTGGCTATATCATCAAGTCTGGCAGCGGCATAGCCCTTAATTGCGAACTCTTCGAAAGCAGCCTCCATAATTTCTTGAGGGCGTTGCGCTTTTTGTTCAGCCCGTGTCATCTTATTTATCATGTTGAAAACTCCATAAATTACCTTGTCCGGGCCTCGATTTTATCCTGGTAGGATCATGTCACAGTTCTGCATCTCCGCAAATACCCTTAGTGTCCTGTCACTGATTTCAAAACCATTCAACCCAGTCTGTCTACTGTCGCACAGGTGATTGTCAGAAGTTAATCATTAAATTGACTGACTGGTCAGTCAGTGATAAATATAGCGTCTATTTTTCGTGGTTTCAATGATGGGGATCCCATGCAACGGGTTTCGATAATCGCATGCAGTTTGATATGCATAGCTCTGACAGGGTGTGACGGACAAAAACAAGCATCTGCCCCACTACAGCCGGTGCGTGCCATCCAGGTGCAACGGGTTCGATATCATAACGTGGCACATATATCGGGTGAGGTTGCTGCCCGGTTCCAGGCCGATCTGGCGTTCAGGACAGAAGGTCGGGTGATCGCGCGGCTGGTTGATGTGGGGAGCCGGGTGCATAAAGGAGACGTGCTGGCCCGGCTCGACGACGTAGAAAAAAAAGCAGACGTGGAGGTTGCGCAGGCCACACTTAACGGCGCACGCGCAACGCTCAAGTTAAAACTAAGCACCTTCAGTCGCGATCAGAAGTTGCTCGCAACCCATGCGATTTCACAGGCTGAATGGGATCAGGCGCGCGAAGACCTCAGCAGTGCACAGGCGGGGTTGGTCAGCGCGCAGTCATCACTTAATACGGCAAACGATGCGTTAACCTACACCGAACTCAGAGCGGATGCGGATGGGGTGATCGTTTCGCGACAGCTAGAGGTCGGCCAGGTAGTTGCCTCGGCCCAGACCGTTTTCACACTCGCTCATGATGGCTTACGCGATGCCGTGTTTGAGGTACCGGAGGCCCTGTTAGTCAACGAGCAGCCGGGAGATCACATTGAAGTCGGACTGCTTTCAATGGCTACTTCTCCTTTAACTGCCAGGGTGCGGGAAGTGGCACCGTTGCTGGATGAGTCGCGCGGCACCGTCAGAGTGAAAGCTACGCTACCGGCACCGGTACAGTGGTCACTCGGCGCACCGGTTGTCGGCGACTTCGAGGCGAAAGAAGAGCAGGGCATTTTACTCCCACCCGGTGCGCTGACCTCAATTCAGGGTAAACCCGCCGTATGGGTGATAGATAAGCAAAAAGACGTCGTTTCGCTGCAGGCTATTAAGGTTTCACGCTACCGCGCCCATGACGTGGTTGTGGCCGCTGGGTTAACGTCAGGGAGCTGGGTAGTCACTGAAGGCGGAAAGTTTCTGATAGCTGGTCAGCGCGTTTCTCCGGAGCAAAAATAGATGAACAGAAATCCATGGTTTTTTTTATGCCCACTGACCCTGCTGCTGGCAACTGTCTCTGGTTGCGATGATAAAACTACAGCACCTCCGGCCCCGCGTTACGTCCTTTCCGCAGCAGCCCTCGCCGAGTCCGCCGCTGGTATGCATCTCGCCGGCACAGTGCAACCCCGCATCACGTCCCCGCTTTCCTTCCAGACTCCGGGGCGGGTGGTGTCACGTCATGTCGTCGTAGGCGATGAAGTCAATGCCGGTGATGTGCTTGCTGAATTGGACCCTCTCTCTCTGGAGTTTTCGGAACAAAGCGCGAGGGCGAGTCTGCAGGATGCGCAGGCCAAACTTCAAAATGCCATGGTCAGTGCCAAACGGCAACGTAGCCTTGCCACAGCACGAGTTACGAGCGTTGAAGAACTGGAAGAGGCCGAACAGAATCTGACTGCCGCTCAGGCAGCGGTAGGAGAGGCCCAGGCGAGGCTGCGTAAAGCCGGTGAACAACTGAGTTATGCCCGGTTGAAATCGAATTATAACGGCGTAATCACATCGGTATCTGTCGAAGCCGGACAAACCGTTGCCGCAGGTCAAACCGTTTTTCAGGTGGCCAGCCTGGAGGGGCGTGACGTCGTGGTTGATGTGCCTGAAGAAGAGTTAAGAAATGTAACGCTTGGGCATAAATTTGAAATGACATTACAAATAGATCCCTCCATCAAATGGACTGGCGTACTAAGAGAAGTTGCGCCGGCAGCGGATGCGGCTACGCGTCTGCGGAGGGTCAAGATCGCCATAAATGATGCCCCGCCGGCATTTCGATTAGGCACTGTGGTCACTGTTTATCCCCTGATATCAAACAACTCAGGTACGTCCGTGATCATTCCTGAAACCGCCGTCTTTGAGCGTCAGCAGACGCACTTTGTCTGGGTGATTAACCCAGCTTCCCTGACCGTCGAACAGAGAAAGGTCCAACTCATACCATTTAATCAGGCAAATTCGGTTCGTGTACTAAGCGGACTGAAAGAAGGGGAGCAGATTGTTACGGCCGGTGTGAACAGCTTACTACCGGGGCAAAAAATTCGCATTGAGAGGACGTCAACGCTGTGAACAAATTTAACCTTTCGGACTGGGCGCTCGAACATCGCTCTCTGGTCTGGTACTTCATTATTATTTCGGCAGTGATTGGCTTCTTCTCTTATCAGGAACTGGGAAGAGAAGAAGACCCGGCTTTTACGATCAAAACGATGGTCATACAGGCGCAGTGGCCTGGGGCGACTGCGGAAGAAATGACAAACCAGGTAACAGATCGTATTGAGAAGAAGCTGCAGGAAATTGATACGTTAGACCACACCCGCAGTCAGACAACGGCGGGGCAAACCATCATTTTTGTGGATTTGAAGGAAGAAACGCCATCTAAGGACGTTCGCGCCGTCTGGCAGCGGATCCGAAATATGATGGCGGACATTCAGGGAGATTTTCCCGCCGGCATACAGGGGCCTTTTTTAAACGATCGTTTCGATGATGTGTTTGGCAATATTTATGCCTTTACCAGCGACGGTATAAGCCAGCGTCAACTGCGTGATTATGTTAATGAGGCACAAAAGAAAGTGCTGACTATTCCCAACGTCGGCAAAGTTGAGATCCTGGGAGCTCAGGATGAAGTCATTTATCTGGAGTTCAATCCACGTAAAAGTGCCGAACTGGGCGTGAGCCGCAGTCAAGTTATCGCCGCGCTGCAGGCGCAGAACGCCGTCACCGCTAGCGGGTTTATCGAAGCCGGTTCGGACCGGATCGCACTGCGGGTCGATGGGGGGTTTGCGTCTGAGCAAAGCCTGCGGCAAATCAACCTGCGTATTAATAACCGGTTCTTCCCTCTCACCGATGTGGTCAATATTACGCGCGGTTATGTTGATCCGCCGACCTCGCTGTTTCGCTACAACGGTAAACCTGCCATCGCACTGGCGGTGGGCATTAAATCAGGCAGCAATTTGCTGGTGTTTGGGCGCGCGCTGGACCAGATGGTTGACAATATTGTGCACGACCTGCCTGCCGGCGTGTTTGTTTCAAAAGTCTCCGACCAGCCTGCTATTGTGGATGAGGCCGTCTCCGGATTTACCCGCGCGTTATTTGAGGCCGTCGTCATAGTACTGGCGATCAGTTTTATCAGCTTGGGTGTCCGGGCCGGTTTGGTGGTCGCCATTTCAATTCCGCTGGTACTGGCCATTACTTTCCTGGTGATGTATTACGCGGGTATTTCGTTGCAACGCATCTCGCTGGGCGCATTGATCATTGCGTTAGGATTGTTAGTCGACGATGCGATGATTGCCACTGAAATGATGGTGGCGCGCCTGGAAATGGGCGACAGCCTCAGAAAGGCGGCCACGCATGTTTATACCTCCACTGCGTTTCCGATGTTGACGGGAACGCTGGTCACCGTAGCCAGTTTTATTCCTGTAGGATTTAACGCCAGCAATGCGGGCGAGTTCCTCTTTACGCTGTTTGTTGTCATTGCCGTATCGCTGATTGTCTCATGGGTCGTGGCAGTATTGATTGCGCCACTGCTGGGCGTGGCACTGCTGCCAAAAACGATTAAAAAGAAAGCGGAACATAAGAGCCGTACCGATAAAACCTTTTCCCGTATGTTGCACTGGTGTCTCCGCCACCGGTGGCTGACGATTGGTAGCGCCTGTGCGGCATTTATTCTCTCTGTTCTGGGCATGTCGCTGGTTCAGCATCAGTTTTTCCCCAGTTCAGACCGCCCTGAACTGATTATTGACTGGAACCTGCCGCAGAACAGTTCTATCGATGAAACCAGCCGGCAAATGGCGCAGTTTGAGCGGGAAGAGCTGCAAAACAGCCCTGACGTGGATCACTGGTCGAGCTATGTGGGCACCGGTGCTCCAAGATTTATCTTATCGTTTGACGTTCAGCCCTCGTCGTTGTCATTTGGCCAGACTGTCATTGTGGCAAAAGACATCAAAACGCGGGACCGTTTGCAGATAAAGTTCCGCACCTACTTAGCCCACACCTTCCCCGGCACCGACGCCTACGTCAAATTGCTGGATATCGGCCCGCCGGTTGGTAAGCCGGTACAGTACAGGGTAGCAGGACCGGATATTCAACAGGTGCGCAGCGAAGCACACAAACTGGCCGCCATCCTGGGACAGGATCCTGCGCTGAACAATCTTGCCTTTGACTGGAATGAGCCTGCCCGGGTGGTCAGGGTCAACGTCCTGCAGGATAAGGCCCGCCAGATGGGAGTCTCATCGCAGGCAATCGCTCAGGCGATGAATGGTCTGGCTGGGGGGGAAGCGATCACACAGGTCCGGGACGATATCTATCTGATAAACGTATTATGGCGTGGTCAGGCAAAAGACCGCGGCTCAGTCGATGCATTGAGAGACCTCCAGCTTGATGGTGCTAATGGTCAGCAGATACCGTTATCTTCTGTCGCCACTTTCAGCTATCAACTTGAGCAACCGACCATCTGGCGGCGTGACCGTGCGGCCACCATTACGCTCAAAGCGGGCGTGACCGGAGATATTCAACCGGCCACCATTGTGCAACGCCTTGAGCCAAAAGTAGAGACGTTCCGGCAAAGCCTGCCTCAGGGATATTCTGTCGAGACGGGCGGGGCGGTTGAGGAGAGCGCGAAGTCACAGGCGCCGATCGTGAAAGTAGTGCCCGCCATGCTGTTTGTCATTGCGACCATTTTGATGATCCAGTTGCAAAGTTTCCATCGTCTTTTTTTGGTCTTTTCCGTCGCACCGCTCGCGTTAATAGGCGTGGTAGCCGCGCTGCTGCTCAGTAACGCACCGCTGGGTTTTGTGGCCATACTGGGCGTGTTAGCGCTGGTCGGCATACTGATCCGCAACTCGGTTATCCTGGTGGTACATATCGACACGTTGCGGGCTGAGGGCGTAGCGCCCTGGCATGCAGTCGTGCAGGCAACCGAACATCGTATGCGTCCTATCATGTTAACGGCCGCAGCCGCAACGCTTGCACTTATCCCTATTGCGCGGGAAATATTCTGGGGGCCTATGGCGTACGCCATGATGGGCGGCATCATTATCGGGACAGTCCTGACGCTGTTATTCCTTCCCGCGCTCTACGTCACGTGGTTCAAAATCCCACAAGAGGAGAAAGCAGAATGATTCGTTTGCTGATGTGTACCGGCTCGAACAAAAGACCCTCTTTTACACTGAATCAGGTAGCAAAGGCATGAGTTATTTTATTGTTTCCCGAATCCTGCGCTTATCCCATCGCGCCCTGACGCCGGTCGCTGCAATGGTGTTCGCCACCTTGTTCACAGGTTGCACGTTAGCGCCCGATTATCATCGTCCCACTGCCCCCATTCCACCTGTGTGGCCAGTAAAGACTAAAACGAGCGTGTCAGACACGTCCGTTGCATCGATAACCTGGCAAACGTTATTCATAGATCCTAAGCTACGGGGGGTCGTTCAGCTAGCCTTGGACAATAATCATGATTTGAGAATCGCGATTCTGAATATAGAGAAGGCCCAGGCGCAGTACCGGATACAGCGCTCAGCGCTGATGCCTCAGGTTGGAATAACGGGAGCAGAACAAGCCCAGCGCACACCTGCGTCGGTATCTTACACGGGGATTGGGGGGGTAAGCCGAGGGTACAGTCTCGATGTCGGTATAAGCGCTTATGAGCTCGATCTTTTCGGGCGCATCCGTAGCCTGAAGGAAGAGGCTCAGCAGGATTACCTGTCGACAGCCTGGTCTCGACAGGCTACGCAGATAAGTCTGATCGCTGAAGTTGCGGGAAGCTATCTATCGCTGGCTGCAGACCAGGACCTGCAGCGTCTGGCACGGGATACATTGCGCAGCCGCCAGGCAGCATATGATTTGCAGCAGAGCCTGACCAGCGTCGGTAAATCATCCCAACTGCCGTTGCATCAGGCTGAAAGTGAGCTCGAGAGCGCCCGATTCCAGTCCCTACTTGCCGATAAGCAAGTGATGTCAGACAGTAATGCGCTGGCTTTACTGGTAGGCACACCTTTACCCGCAAACCTGTTGCCTTCAACAGACTCATTAGCGCACATGATCAGTGATAAGACTTTATCTGCGGGCCTCCCCTCTGATTTGCTGCAACAACGCCCTGATATCGTTTCAACAGAACATAATTTATTGGCTGCTAATGCTGACATCGGTGCAGCACGTGCAGCGTTCTTCCCAAGCATTAGCCTGACAACTTCTGCTGGGCGTGCGAGTAACGCCCTAGGGGAACTTTTTGACGCGGGTGGGCAAAGCTGGAGTTTTGCGCCTCAGGTTAATCTGCCCATTTTCAGTGGCGGGCGGCTGATGGCTCAATTAGAGACCTCCAAAGTTGAACGTGACATTGCGGTGGCAGAGTATGAGAAATCTGTTCAAACCGCTTTTCGTGAGGTTTCGGATGCGCTGGCAGAACGCAGCGTGGTTGATGATGAAACCCAGGCGCAGCAAAAGAATGTCCAGGCTGCTCAGGCAGCATTTGACTTCGTTCAGATTCAGTACGCTAACGGTGCGACGGACTACCTGAATGTGCTGGATGCGCAGCGGACATTATTCTCTGCGCAACAGTCTCTGATTCAGAGCAGACTTTCGCAGCAAAACAGTCTAATTACCCTTTACAAGGCCTTGGGAGGAGGGTGGGAGCGTGGAGCTGTAGACTAGCGGACCCTGCCATGTACGGCTGTTTACGTGCAGGCTAAGTATATTGCGCACTTCGCCTGCATGTTCATAAGTTCGGATTAAACGGATTTAATTGATTCCAATCCATTGAAATCTTGTAAAAATTTTTTCAATAATCTTTCCAATTCTATGCGGTCTTCATTTGGCCAGCTATTGAAGACGTCGTTATAAATGAGAGCTCGCGTATGATCGATTTTATCTGTCATCATTTTTCCTTCAGGCGTGACTACTGCTTCGTTAATTCGCTTATCTTTAACATTTTTCTGTCGGTAGGTTAGACCTATTTGCTCGAGTTTAGTTATCTGACGGCTCACCGTCGTGTAATCCCGGCCCACCCGGTCAGCGAGTTCTCCTACGCCTACAGGCCCAAAGCGGCCGATCAGGACCAGCAATGGAAACAATGCTCGATCAATATTAATACCGGAGTTTTTTATCATTATTTCATCACGTTGCGGCCGATTAAAAGTACCGACAATAGCCAGCAACGTATCATGTAAGTCATCAAAATTATCGTTTTTATGTGTATTTTGCACTCTTTTCATTGACGGCATCCTGGAGCGTGGATAATATGTGTATTATACACATCTATTTCTTTAACTAAAGGTTAACTCAATGAAAGCAGCACTTGTTAATGGCAAAGGCGAAACCCCGATTTACGGTGATTTTATGGATCCACAGGAAGATGAGCAGCATTTTGTGGTCAATGTTAAAGCCGCCGCAATCAGTCAACTGGCTAAGGCACGGGCCGCCGGAATACACTACAGCTCAGTAACTGAATATCCGTTTATACCCGGAATTGATGGTGCAGGTTATCTGACTAACGGTGAGCCGGTCTATTTTTTCTCATTGAGCTCCCCTTTTGGCAGTATGGCTGAGCTGAGCCTGGTAACGCCTAAAAGTATTGTGCCGCTCCCGGCAACACTTGATCTCTCAATGGCAGCCGCTATTGGTAATCCAGGAATGTCATCCTGGGCGGCATTAACGCGCAAAGCACAGTTGCGCGCAGGAGAAACTGTTCTTATAAATGGTGCGACAGGCACCTCAGGAGGGCTGGCTGTGCGTATCGCTCGTCACCTGGGTGCAGGGAAAATCATTGCGACTGGGCGTAACACTGTGGAACTGGCGAAACTTCGTACTCAGGGGGCTGATATCACGCTTACGTTGGATGAGTTACCGCATGAACTCCCGACCCTAATGAAACAGGGTGTTGATGTCGTGTTGGATTATCTCTGGGGGGACAGTGCTCTTGGCATTATGAAATCCGCCTCTGAAGGAGGTGCTAGGTTGGTGCGTTTTGTGCAGATCGGCTCATTAAGTGGGCAAGAAATATCATTACATAGCAAATTATTACGCTCATCAGGACTGACCCTGATGGGGAGCGGGCTTGGCAGCGTATCTAATACTGAACTGGTCGCTTCGGTTGGAGAACTATTACAAGCCGCTGCTTTGAGTGATTTCTCAGTCCCGTTTAGTATTCGGCCGTTAAGCGAAGTAAACGACGCCTGGAACAAGGATGACAGTCGTTGTCGTACTGTTTTCAATATCTGATATTAAAAATACGATCTGGTACTTAACAATTCCTAGTAATTTCCACTTCGCTCGTGAATAAATGGAAATTTCTGCTGAGATACTTATTGGCTCATAACAGTTTTTGAGAAGGTGGACCATTATCGTAATAGGCGGATGAGAAATCAGATAATCAGTTGAAATACCCTTATAAGGAAAAATATGAATATAAAAATCATCACGATTTCCATTAGATAATTCTGATAGCACTTTTTCTACTGGGCAGTCTGCAATGTCCGCTGCTCGCTCATAACAGACCTAATCCGTTTCCGTGGATAGTTCTGTATGAGAAGCGGATCTCACACTTTGGATTCACTCAGGACATTTTACCTGAAGATGCTAATAAACGGTTTAGCAATTAGTCCGAATTGAAGCCAGAAAAATGCCGTAACAGTACAGACTGATACGGCTATTTTTGTGGTTTATTTTATCAGAGGGGTTATAACATTGTGCAACTGATTTCCTTCCCACAAATATAAGGCGGCACATACTGTTTCGGGCACATATCCAGATAATCCGACCACCACTGCATCATCGCTTTACGGGCATCGAGATATTCTGCTTTATGGATGTAAGCCGCTCGAACGCTGTTACGCTCCTGGTGACTCATCTGCCGTTCAACCGCATCCTGTGCCCATAGGCCAGACTCCATTAGGGCACTACAGGCCATTGCCCGTAATCCGTGGCCGCAGATTTCATTTTTTGTGTCATATCTCATCAGGCGCAACGCCTTGTTGACGGTGTTTTCACACATTGGCTTATACGGATTATGGTCACCGGGGAATATCAGCACGCGACGCCCGGATATTTCCCGTATCTGTTTCAGAATAGCGATGGACTGACGGGAGAGTGGAACGATATGTGGAGTGCGCATTTTTGCACCAAGCTCAGAGTAGCGGACACCGGGGATGGCCTCGCGAGTGGCAGGAATGGTCCAGATTCTATTTTTGAAATCGATCTCAGACCAACAGGCGAAACGCAGCTCGCTGGAACGGATGAATAGGTGAAGGGTGAGTAATACGGCCAGGCGGGTTAACTCTCGTCCTTGCTGGTAGTCCTCAATGCGAGCCAACAGTTCCGGTAGTCGTTCCAGCGGAAGGGCGGGGTAGTGACGTTTAACGGGCGGGGCAATAATACCCTCCAGATTTGCTGCCGGATTGTTCTTTATCAAATCCTGATGTATGGCATGACGCATGATGTTGCACATATGCTGCCGGGTACGTGCTGCGACTTCCAGCAGACCTTTTTGCTCAATGCCTTTCAGCAGGTCGATAAAGTGACGAGGCTTCAGTTCAGCTACCGGCAAGTGTCCAATCACAGGGAATATATGATTGTTCATGCTGGCAAGCAGACGGGAGGCGTGGTTCTCTGACCATGTTCGGTTGCTTTTATGCCAGTCCAGTGCCACATACTTGAAAGTTTTTTCTGGCGAGGAAGTGGCTCTTTCAGCAGAGCGCTGTTGTGCTGGATTGATATTCTGCGCCAGCAATTTACGGATACCATCACGCTGTTGACGAGCATCAGCCAAAGACACGTCCGGGTAGGCGCCTAAGCCAAGGCGGGATTCTTTACCATCGATACGATATTTGAGATACCAGAGACGTGAACCGCCTGGATTAACCAACAGGTACAGACCATGGGAATCGGAAATTTTGAAGGGTTTTTCGGATGGTTTTAAGTTGCGGATTTTTGAGTCGTTAAGAGACATTTGGGGGTCACTCCATAATCGAACTGAAATGACCTCACAGCGGACCACCAATCCCTCCCGATGCGGAGGGAAAACAGAAGATACACCAGGATGAGATTACAGACTAACGCGCTGCGACAAGAGCGCGGATTAGCAAAAAGCCCGCTTAAGTTTCCTTAAGCGGGCTTCTCTAATTTGGCTCCTCTGACTGGGATCGCCTTTGCCAGTAACTGGCTAATAAGTAAGCTAAACCTGAATTTCCTTTCTGTCAAGACCCCCAGAATGACCACCTTAAACAAATATAGCGATGTGTTAATCAATAGTAAGCGGTGATCCCCTTTACCCTGATATACCAAATAACTCAGTTTCAACAATTATAATGGCAGACTCAAAGGTTAAGACTACTGACAGTTCCACAAATAATCAGATATAGAGTCAAAACATCAGCCTTTTCTGATAATCCCGACAAATTTGCGTGCGCGTAGACCGTTAGTGTTGTAGGGGGTATTTAAGCAGTCTCCTTGCAACTATATCGAGATAACCGCTAATCGGCTTGCCTTGTTTATCAAAACGCGGCGCTCCGCCAATGGAACGCAATACGGACCGCGACAGCAGTTTGTTGCTGGCGATACAGGAAGTTTCAGGCATCATCATACAATCTGGACAGGCACCTCCGCGCGCAGTGCACAACGATCCGGTACCGCATTGCGTAGCCTTTGAGCTAAGCATATTGGTTAACATTTCAATACCGACGTTGCGCCAGAGAGAGGATAAGTTGCCGAGATCCATGGTGGTACCGTTTCGATATACAACAAATGCTAGGTCATTAGGAAATATGTACTCTCCAAGTGAGCCCTGATCCAAGCCGGAGTACTCAGACACATACTTCATTAGTAGATGTGAAAAGCTGTGTAAGAGCGTATAGAGGTAGTGATAAACATGTGGGGTTGAATTTTCCGGCAAATTATCTAGGAATTGACTCATCGGTTGCGCTGTAAGCAAAAGTCCTGCGCCAATCTTTTCGTCGCCATTCAGTGTAAACATATCTAGGCAGTTTAAGCCGCGCAACCATTCAAGAACGAGATCCTCTTTAAGACGTACATATAGTGCTTCATTACCCTGCTGTATGACATAGACAGGATGGCGCATGCTGTCGTTCTGTTTCATTGGCGGGAACAAATTTAGGCGAACTGGCATGTCCATCCCGCGCTTTTCCCGCAAAATAGGAGAGGATTCCATGCGCGAATAACCAAAGCTGAAGCGACATAAGTCGAATTCCCTGATAAGGCCCATGTCTTCAAATCCCAGCTTGTCGAGTAACTCTTGCGTTAAGCTTTGTACATGGCCCTTATTGTCCTTGTCCTCCGGTGCAAGATCCTCGTCAAGGCGAGTGAAAGATACATACGGTTTCTTACCGTTGTTCTTTGCCTCCACATCAAGTCGGGTATTTTTGAGTGCCGCATGCTCAATGGCTAGACGGAAGGGGTCGAACTTAGATGCAAAAATCGATTGCCTATTTTGCAGGTTCGCAGCAACAGGCCCAGGTAGTTCACTCCTAGATATCAGAATTTGTCGCTGGCGAAGATCGTCCAGAATCCGTTGCCGGCTTGTATATGCTATATCAATAGCACCTTTGAGTACTGAGCCCATTGTCCCAGATAGCAGCCCTTCAAGAATGCGAATTTGTTCTACGGCAGCCATGTAATCTGCAAAGTCTTTGCTACATTCTGGTTTACTGTCGCAGGCCTTACGGACATCATCATCAGCAATGGGCTGAACGGCAAATCCATACTGCTTTGCTACAAAGTCTTTAAGCTCAGCTTCTCGTCCCGGTTGCAGTCGGTTAAGCAATTGCTGGCTGCTGTCCTTAAAGTCGATGAATAGATCAGATTTAACATAGTAAGCATTTGATGCGCGATAGGAGGTCGCTTGCATCCTCACTTCAGTCAGTCGATTAGGTGCCATTGATTGACCCAAAATGCGTAATGTTGCACTGTCATTCTGCAACCACTTAGCCGACAAGGGCTTATCACAGGTTGCGCACTCGAAAAACCAGTCGCCAATGCCAGCCGATCGTCGGTTCAACCGGAAAAGACTGCTCCCACAGACGCAATTATCACGACGCTTTATTACCTTGGAATCACGTTCACTCCAATGCCATTGTCCGGGAAAAGCGGCTTCCCAATTACCGGACCAGTGGACAAAAATGACATCGAGCTGCTCCCAGTCACATCGCCCCTTTTTTTTAGGATCTGAGCAGTGATTAGGTGTTAGAAATTTTAGATCCTTATCAAGATCTGTGAGTGTTGCGTAATCCTTGAATATCCCGCAGGTGCGGCAGACGAATGTCAATGGCGCAGGCGTGTATTCCATGTGAGAAGGTCGACATAAATAAAAGCGTTCTTGCCCCGGCAGTTGGAATGTTATCCTATTCATATCCAGCATAACTTGGTCAACACATTGCTCTGGAAGTATATTTGGTTTCGTCGGGTCGCCATCACGTACAGACGAAGCTGCAATGAACCAAGCGCGTCCAAGTTCATTCATCCGCTCGAATACTAAGTTTTTGGTCGACTCGGATAATTCTAGGGATTCTCCAGCAGTCGAGCGGGAAATACAGGCCCCCTTACCACCTTCAAAAGTGAAGAAACTCTCTGGTGCGTAAGCTGTGGCAAGCTGGTTGCGTGATCGGTTCATTGTTTTGGCTTTAGTCATTTTTTTCTCCGTCAACTCCATGCTTATTTTTCAATATCGGTCTAATCAATATCTGCGCCAGAGCCTTTCCTAATGAAAGTCATCGCGCGGGCTGTAGTCCCATCCGCCACACGTTTGTTAAACGCGTCAAAGGTTGATTCGCGGATAATACCAGGCTGGTCCACATCACGTAGCGACGTCATCGGTCGCATAAGATTGTTACGTTCCTCGAAGAATTGGAGCAGACGAGTGCCGTTAACCAGTCTTTCAATGCTAAGGTCCTGCCGGTAGTGGTTGAGCTCCTGTTTTAGTAAGGAAAGATAATAATGCTTTCCATTAGGGGAAGGAGAAAAATGCAGGCCAAGCGCCTTTTCCATGAATGTGGCGACAGATTTCATATTATCGGGGATTTCCAGGAAGTCGCGTACATCTGATGCCCAAGCGAATGTAGGGCTGTTGCGCTTCTTATCATCGTCTACTGCGCACAAACGTTCAATGGCGTTAACCCCACAGACATACTCCTGAAAGAAACTAGGCATTACACGTACTAAAGCTTTTTCTGCCCAACGATCGATAGCAGCAGGAAGGATCATTCTTTCCAAGAAACGGTGGAAGATATCATGAATTTCAAGTACGAAACGGTCGCGGTGTCGTTGTGGTACTGGTACCAATAATGAGAAACCAACATGAGTGCGCCCTACGCGCGAGGATGCTTGTATGTATTCCGCAATATCTGATGGGATACCTGCAAAGAACATGGCATTGAACTCTTCTACGTCAACGCCATGTGAAATTGCAGAAGTAGCAATAACTGATCGAAGTGTATCATTTAGGTCTGGGAATGGATTGTTTACTTCAGTACGACTCTCTGCCCGCCGGACGATGTCCTGAATATCAGCAGCTGATACCGCCCCTGAAATTAGTTCAGAATTTAGCGACTGGGCTGGGTATCCAGCCGACTGATGCAGTGCCGTGAACTGGCCCCTTTCAGTGTCGATGACTTGGTCACCACCTTTCTTGTTTGTCACATAAGTCAGGGCAATACGATGTAGGTCAATGAGCGTCAATAGCGTTGGGACATCAACGGACTCTAAAAGTCGGACGAACTGTGCCTGCAGCTGTCCCGGCGTCACCCATTGTATCAGTTCATTGCGCGCCTCATCTTCTTGGGATGATTCCTCGCTGCGTAAGCGTTCGTATAAACCCGTTAACATAACATGATAATGACCAAGGACGGAGGCCATAGCTACGGTGTGGCGATGACCATTGGTCAGTAATGATGAATAGACCCGTGCCCAGTGGCTTCGCAGTTCAATATCAGCCTCAGGGATAGCGGAGCGTTCGGAGTCATATGAGGTATTATCCGGCTGGAAAGGGGTTGCATAAAATGAATCGTAGAGTGTAGGACCGGGATACGGAAACTGGATTGTGCTGTCGCGCTGATAAAGATTACGCATTTGGCGCTGCGGTTCGGTGACTGTGGCCGATGCGGCAATAATCTTGATTTTGCGACGGACCGTAGATTTGGGTTCGTAAGAAAGATAATCTTTATAGAGTGGCGAGAGTTGATCGAATGCCGCTTCCAGTGCTGATTCAAAAAGACCGGAAAAGGTTCCGAGTGATTCGTCGAGAAGATGAGCCTCATCTTGAATCAGCAGGGCAGGAAAAGGGTCAAAGAATCGTCTTTCACCGGAAGTGAACGAGGGGAATAGGGGACGTGTGTCCGCGCTCTCACGAGTATCCCAGTCTCTTTGTTTCAGCGGTATATACAGTCGTTCACTGTCGACTTTTAAAAGAGGAGCGAAACCGAACATACCAAAGAATTTACGGATAGTTCCCTGAGACTGTCCTATTGCGGCGAGTTTGTCGACTGTACCCAGTAGGACTGTCGGAGCAAGGTCGTAGATGTCTTCATCGACAATATAAAAGGGCAGCGGAGTAGGCTTATTGAACCGGGCGTTCCAGGAACAATTCTTTTGGGACCCGGAGCAGTAGTGCCCCATTGCGTTAGCCCCTTTGCCCGAATGACGACGAAGTGCCAATATGCTGCCTTCTTTATTGCCACAGAACGGGCAGGATGTTAGCTTAAGCCAGCGTTCGCGGGCACTCTTATAGATTGGGACATTCTTGTATTCAGATTCTATATCAATCGCGACTTCGTCATCGCGGGGAACGTCGTTATAGCCGTCACCGGAATGCCAGTTTGGAGTGTTACTACTACCGACCCAAAATCCTAGCGAGAAGGGCTCACCCGGCAGTCCGCGCATGTGTCGGATCTCCTCGGCAGCACCAATTGTTGCAAAGGTGCGCCGCGCTTGCTGAAGAGTAAGCAGTCGTAGCGGATAGCGCATCAGTGCTGACACGCCTCTAAGTTTGCCCCTGAGGCGATCAAGAAAGAGCACGTAGGTTAGCAAACCAAGGAATGCCTCGGATTTACCACCGCCGGTAGAGAAATAAAGCAAAGTCACTGCGTTCGAGTGCCTTGCTACTTCCGGTGTGTAGAAACTGTGGAACTCAGGAATACGTGTTGCGAAAGCTGGGATGGATGCCAAGATAAAACTGAGCTGGAATAGCCTCCATTCATTATAGCCCTTTGATTTTGATACCTTTTCCATTGCTTTGTTCATTGATAACCATGCTTCGAATGGGATACCAAGCGGAGACGTCTGTTTGCCGGGTCCACTCCAATTTTCGCGGGACTTTTCAAGAATATCCAGACCACATCGAATAGCATTTAGTTCGGATTGCCATTCGGTGATATCTAACTGGAACTTATCTTCCTCTGCTGCCAATTGCTCTGGAGTATTCAGTCCAACGCCTTTCTGGGCCACGGCTTCTTTTTCAACTTTCTTCAGCCAAGCCTCATAGGCTTGGATTATTGGTTTTAGCCCTGTCATACAGTCTGGTTGCGACAGTTTTTCAAAGTTCAGCTCAACGGGGCGGTCGGTTGGGATGATTCTTGGCAGCACGTAACGTGGTGCCCATGTTGTGGTTAACTTCAGCTTACTCTCACCTGCCAACATTATTACGCCACCATTGAATCCCAGAGCTGGATATTTAAGGTATTGGTTATATCGATATGACGGTTTTACGCGGTCAAGATACATGTACCTGTGGACTGCTGTCGGTATTGTAGCGCTAACTGAGACTTGGAAGAACGAGGGTTCAATCTCGTTGAAGTTATTGACTGTAGGGATGTTTGTCCAGTTCTCCAATGCCAAATGAACGGTCAGGCGTGAGGGAGAGATAGGGTCCGGCACGGCTTGAATAATCCAACGCAACTCAAGGTGCGGCACTATAACCGGAAGGCTTGAGGTGCGAACTCGTTCTAGGTAATTATTCCAGTCCCGCACGTCGGATGGACGGATCCGTGTTCGCCTGTATCCCCATAATATTCCTCCTGTCTCAGTAGCATTACTTGCAGCCCAATCAGAGAGTTGTCTGGCAATCGATTCATTTAAGACATTCGTTGCTATCCTAGCATCCTCTGCGGCGCTCGACGGTCTGAATTCAAAGGACGGCAGGGTAAGATCTAATCGGAGCCACTTTGCAGGAGGAGAGATATCCTCCGTTAAAATATCTGGGGTCGACAGATTGGTCAGAACTTCTTGAACAGATCTTTCTTCTTCAATAATATTTGTTCTGTCTTCTGTTTCAACAGATTCGACTTCAGCCTCTCCGCTGGCTGGAGTTAGGTCAAGGCGGTTGTCGAACGTAAGCCCCATCGACTCATATACTCTTTTACGAACATTGTAACTTTTTGCTCCCCACTCCAGATCTGACTTTCCATGCGTCAGTTCGGTTGCGAGTTTTGCGAGTCCGTCCTTAACTTTGCTACGGATTTCTCTTTGGGCATCACGTGTTAATGGAAATATGGCCTCGAGCTTTCCACCAGGCTGTACCTCGCTTTCTTGAGGTAGAATGCGAACATATACAGCCCCTGTCAACGATACCTCCAGTCTTTCGTCTCCTGCCGCCGAGTTAATCTGAAAATCCATGCCGTGCGCGCTTATACGAATGGGATCTGCTTCCTCGTCATTTTCACGCTCATCAGCCGGCACAGGCATAATGAATTCTGACATCAGTACTGCACTAGGCTTAGTACTATAAATGATCTTATAGAAATCACCCCGTCCAGCTAAACGTGCGGACAGTCCGTTTAAAAGGCTGTCGACAACAGCCTCTTTATATGCCGGATGGATACCACGCGGATCTTTACTAAGAATGGGCATTTGTCGTTTCCTTATTGCTTAAGACCATACTTGGTGGTATGACGCGTTCGACTCTGAACACGCAACGAAGAGCATCCTTTTGAAGTTCCGGAAGAATTTCTTCAGGAACTTTCCTGTATATCGTCGCACTCTCTGGTTGGAAAAGGATCTCTGAGTATCGAGCGAGTAGCTCTCGTCCAAGAGATTGGTTTAGGTTTCTGGCATTCTTTATAAAGTTCCAGTGCTGCTGCGCGACATCTTCGCTAATACCAAGAGCTTTACAAAAAATCCTGAAATATATGGCGTTTCTGGATGCGTGAGGGCGTTTATTATCTTTTTTTAATGGAGCAAGCCAATAATAGATACGCCCTATTCGGCATTCGGCAGCGGTAGGATCAAGTTCAACCATCCTGCTATGAATTTCACGAGCAAGTACTGAACGTTTCGAGGATTTAAACATTAATGTGCAACGTCTCATCACATCATCGTGGTAAAGTTTCAATAGCATTCTCACAGGCTCGACAACCGATGTCATTGCTTCTTCCCCTGGCAGCAGCAGAGACTCAAGTTTTGTGCGTAACTCATCGCTCATGTTGAAGATAAAATCACCGCACTGAATGGCACTTGCGGCAGTGCGCCTGAAAGTTGATTCTTCGTCATCTATATATCGATAAACCCATCCAGAAACGCTTGTGCGTAAATTACCCTCAAGCTCGAATATAAAGCACGGAGTGTCAGTATTTTGACCCTCTACGCTCCTATCCTCAAACTTAAATAGCATCTGCATTTCACTGATTTTATTTATATTTATTGGATTAGGGATCTCGTTCAGACGTCGTTCAAGCGCTTGAGTTAATAATCCTATGCGGCCTCGATAAGCCTTAAAGACCTCGATTTCTTTCATGCAGGACAGTGTTTTAAGAGTGGATTCAGCCTGTCTGTAGGCTAGCAGAACAACCGTACGATGTGGAATGCCGGGATGAGTCAACAGAACACGAATGACATTTGGGTTAACTCCGATAAATACGAAATGTTTGTTCTTTGTATCATCAGTCAAGACATTGGAAACAGTCTGTAGGGTATACCACTTTATCTTAAGTGCAATCTCCGCCCATTCATCACCCATTTTTCGCTGAAGAAAATGATTAGCCAATAATATGTAACTATTGTTAGGTAATACGAATGACAGCCCTTGACAATGGGCTCCCATATGTTTTTTTACTTCGGCAAGCATACGTGCTGCCATTGGAGTTGCATCATTCCAATCATCAATTAGCCTTTCCGCTCGGGCTATAGCTCGCTCAACTGACTCCCTTAAACCATTCAATTCACCTGAGGCTAGTGAATTCAAAAGATTCAATTTTATTGGTGTCCAAGCGTTTCCCCTAAGATGATATTTTCCATCCTCGTTACCAGCGGACTGTTTGGTTAGATCTAAATATCCTGATGGCACGTTTGACAGGCGCAAAACGTACAACGAAGCCTGCTGTAATGCATTATGTGCAGGAGTACCATCGCATCCTGCACAAGCCATCAAATGTTGAAATGAAACTGCTATCTGAGATGCATCGCGGTCAACGATATGTACATCAAAGTTTGAATTGCTACGCTGTGCCGGTGCCCAGTTCGGTGCTTCTGGATGAGCAGAAAGTAGTGCATCCACCGCTTCTGCGGCTAGTACTTTTGTTGAGAATGCAAGTTTTGACTCATTGAGTTGTGCACGAAAAATAAAAAATGTTTTCGGATCATCTGTGACGATCACGGCGCCGCAATCAGAGAGTCCGTTGTCGTGCGCAAATTTTAAGTACTCTGGAATTTTCTTAACAGCTGAATAATTTGTTTTCGCAGCAGTTTCTGTAGCGTCAAACAAGATGGCTTCTGGTGTGTTTGGCTTTTTAAGTGCAGCTGTTTTAAGTGCATTTCTCCAAGATTCTTTTTTAACTGTATGATGTAAAGCTAAAAGTGCGCCTGGTGCTTTATTCGAAAAGCCCCATTCGGATTCAACATCTTGACGTATAGTACGACGGTTTGAGAGAGGCTCAACTTTCGAAAGCGTGCGTTCTAACGGGTTCGTCAACGGTGTAACCCACTCCTGCAGTGTAGGTTCAAATACGAATGTCGGTACAAGTTCTGCTAGAGACGGATTTGGCAGCTCAGGATGTAGAATTCGAACTTTATTTATAGCGCTTAGCACAGCAACAAAGGCCTGCGATGAGGTTTTGCTGACAACATTACTAGAGCCTTTACGTATTGACCATAGTGAACGGTATAATTCACTTAACTGTATTTTTTCAACAAGAACGTGATGAAGGGGCGCTCTTAATGCATGGGTTGCGGGGTAAAGCAACGTTCGAATTCCACGTAAATCCCTTGCAAATTGGCGCTCAAGATTAGCTAATGCATGAACTATGGGCAACGACGTTAGCTTGGCAGGCCAGATTAAGCATAACGTGGTGCATCGCTGATCTGCTGCTGCTAAAAGTGTATCTACAAGCTCAATCGTCCATGGCTGAGGCGCAATTGCTTCATCTGTCAATTTATCCTTAAGATGCATAAAGGTATCACCAGCGTGAATCCGTTCTTGAACTTGCTGCTTGGGTTGGTCTAATGGTTGAATTGAAGGGGGCGCATTTCCCCGTAATTGCGATACTTTTTGCTTAGCAGCATGGCGTTCTTTAATCTTGCGTGCGCGTTCGTTCAGGCTGGCTCTGGATTTTGATTGGTCCGCAAGTCTTTTTTTTAGAGAATTTAAGTCACGCATGGAAAACGGCCCTCTTGGATTTGAGATGTTAGTGTTCTAACACCACTTGATAACCCTTAATAACTGCGTCATCCCATGTGTTGCCATTATGTAATGCTTCTTGAAGAACAATAGGATCTGGCAATGCGAGTTGGTTAAGTTCAAAAGCTGAAACATTTGTAGCACCAGAGATACAACGAAAGTAACGATCCACTGTATATGTGCTGAGTAGTTCAGCCAGGTTTTCTGGCGAAAGTATCGGTTGTGAGGTTACTTGCTCAAGTATAACCACATGATTTTCACCAATAAATCCGCCATAGGTATCGAAGATATCCGAAGAGACAGTGGCAGCAACAAGGCGATGAGGTTGCTCATTCGAGGTTACGCGCTGCAATACAACACAAGGCGAAGTTATTATCGATGAACTCGTTCTGCCCCCAAGATCAACAAAACGATATGCGCTATTCAATTTTGAGTCCTCATCTATTTTGACGACACCACGCTGGGAAATATCACGGGACCATAATAGAGGCATGACTGAATTAGCATTAGCCCGCATTGCTGCTTGGATTGATTCAAATTTTGGTCGTTTGTCGCGATTCCAGACATATGCACCAATTCTAACTTTATAACCATAGTCAGCTAATCGAAATTCGGATAAACAAATCGTCCTAATTAAAGCCACGTCTCCAATGGAGCGTGGAATAGGCCACGCTACACCAGAATTGGGCAATATGCATTTACCTACGTTTTTATATTTACCCATTCTTGAAACTACCGAAACATTTGCGCACGCAGGAGTGGATCGCTCTTCTAGGCGGCGTCGAAATACGCTCAATGTAGTTTCTTGCTCTACGTCGATGAATACCCCCTGACGATCACTGACCATACCTATATGCTCAATATCCGTATGAGTAGCAAGAAACTTGCGCAATCGACTAAAGTATTGGCCAGAAAGGAAGCTAGTTGGTGTAACGAGTGCTGCACGACCACCGTCCCGCAAAAGGCGTATGCAAAGTGTGATGAACAAACAGTAGAGATTAGGTTGCGATTGGATGACATCTGCGTATACCGATCGCAAAGGTTCCAACTCATTTGCTGTCATTTTACGGTATGGTGGGTTGCATACTATAACATCGATCTTACCCATATCGGCGTGAAGGTCTGTTAGCGAATTTGCATGTTGAACATTAAATTTGGGAAAGTAGCCAGACTTACGTATCTCATTGTGCAAAGCCATGCAGAGAAAATGTTTGGACAGTTCACACAAAGTTAAATCCAAGTCGGTACCATGTAAGTGAATTTCTATGTGTTCTAGAATTTTACGTGGGGAAAGTCCTTTCGCAAATAATGCTGTCCGCATTCGCAGTGCTATTGGGGCTAGGAAAGCTGCGCCTCCGCAGGCGGGGTCCATGAATGAGCAGCTTCCGAAATCAGTGCCTTGGTTAGATAAGTCACTGAGAAGGCCTTCGGTCAAAGACACTGGGGTGAAGAACATTGCCATTTTCTTGCGGTAGCTATCTTCGGCAAGAATAGCATAGGACGAGCTTAGCCAGTAGGTAGCTTCAAGGAAGGTAAGTTGCTCTAGAAGGGCAACGAATGCTGATACTTCTGGTTCAGAAGCTAAGAGATTCGAAAATGGAAGTGAGGGTTTAGGAAGAGAAGGGTGCACATGGCTACTCCAATCTCTTAAAATGGTTCCTACAAGCGTCGCTGTATCGACATTCGAACGCTGCTGCGCTAGGCCGAGCGAGCGAATATGACGTTTAATAGACAGTCTTGAAGGTTGTGTCACCGATATCCCTTCCAATTATCAAGTGAAGCGGGAAGTACAATATCACTTGACCATGAGATAATCATCTGATCATCCTGGAAATTACTTACATGAGAGTTGTTCATAAGGTTTATCTTATAAAAAAGTGATGTACCACTCATAACTGTGACCTGCTCCCCGTTGATTAATACACCACGATGTGAGTAATGTCTTCATTGTGACCCGCTCCCCGTAGACTTTGTGTAATCGGGTAACCTAAATTCGATACTGCTAAGGCGATAATTTATAGGCAATAGCCACTGATACTAAATCAATCAGTTACAGACTAAATTTGGTTAAATAATACGCTAAACTTACAATAATTTCCGATCTCTAAACTGACCCCTTTTGCTATAACTTCGTAATGACTACTGAGACACAATATTGTAGAGTTTCCCCTCATCTTTTTTGCGGGATCTGGTAAATGACCGTCAGGAGTTATAGGGATTTAAATCTGGTCAGGGCTAACATTGAGCCTGAATGCAGGCAGTTCATTCAAAGCAGAACGTATGCAGTTCAGTCAATTGGCCCGATGCCGGGGCAAAGGTCCGGACTCAGAGTGACATTCGCGAAAACAGGGGATAGCTTTGCTACCGTTAACATTTTCTATAATGGCGATGGTTCGTCTACAGTTCAGTACCTTACGGGTGCTAATCAGCCTCTGGGTAAGGAGCTGGCTGATCACCTTTTTGAAACCATTAATCCTGCAGAATTTGAACATGTAAATATGGTCGTGGAAGGGTTTGTGGTGGGTACCATTTTACCTGTGCTTGAGTTATCAGCAGAAGAAACACATATTGAGTTCAGGGAACACCTTCGTAACACTCACTCCATCGTGTGGAAAATCACCTCCACTACCTACCAGGATGAATTGACGGTTACCCTGCACACAACAACAGGCAGGCTTCAGATTCAGGGCCGTCCACTATCCTGTTATCGGGTTTTCACGTTCAACCTAGCAGAACTGCTTAATTTGCAAGGTCTGGAAAAAGTGTTAATCCGCCAGGATGATGGCAAAGCGAACATCGTTCAGCAGGAAGTCGCCCGCGCTAACCTAGAGTCTATAATGGGCGATGCTTATCCTCACTTGCACGCCACTGCTGAAAAATTGCTCATTTCAGGTCTGTGTGTTAAACTCGCCGCCCCAAAATTGCCAGACTACTGCATGTTGCTCTACCCGGAACTTCGCTCCATTGAAGGTGTCTTAAAGAGTAAGATGTACACATTTGGTATGTCTGTACAGCAACCTTTAGGGTTCGGGCCTTTTTTCGATAAAGTTGGTTTAAATTACATTTTGAAACCACAATATGCGGCCCTTCTCAGGCCAGAACAGGCTAATATCATTGATGGTGCCTATACTTTTTGGAATGGAGAACGTCATGCTGTGTTTCACATGGAAACGGTGGTTGATACCAGCCGCATGATTTCCGACATGGCCCGACTAATGACCAAAGCTACTAAAGCGTGGCAAATAATCAAGGATTTGTATCTTGTTTGAAATTACCGGAGTTAACGTCTCAGGATCTCTTAAAGCTGTCGTCATGGCGACCGGCTACGAGAACCCGTTGTCTTCTGTCAACGAAATTGAGACGAAACTCACTGACCTGCTTGGCCAGAATGAAAATGGTGAAATCCTGTTCGACCTTCTATGCGCTAACGGTCCTGAGTGGAACCGATTTGTGACGCTTGAAATGAAATATGGCCGCATTATGCTGGATTCGGCCAAAATTATTGATGAGCAGGAAATACCAGCGCAGATCCTGAGTAAACTGATCTTTACTTTACGTAATCACCCTGAGTATCTGGAAGCGTCCGTATTGACTCCAGATGACGTACGCCAGGTCCTTTCAATGGATATGTAAGGTGCTTGATGGTTAGGAAAATGAATCATCGCATCAAAAAAATCCTGACCATGATAATTGTTTTCGGGACGCAATGTTGGCTTGCCACCGGGACGTTTATGACGATAAAACGCAGACTTTGATGCATTTTAGCCTTACACACATTTTTCAGACTCATTTATCCCGCAACCTCTGCCAGATACCATCGCTTTCTGCCTATCCCATTCAGCTTTTCGTATAATAATTCCGTGGCGTGCCTGTCAGCCTCCGCATTAGTAAAGCGTAGCCGGTTTCCGCAGAGGATACATTTGTACGGATCCGTGTGCGGGAATCCTTTCATCAGTGCTGCGAAGCCGGGCTGTTCCGGTTTTTTCATCGCCTCCATCAGCAGGGCTTCATACACTTTCGGCAGCAGAGTGCTCTGTTTCTGGTTGGATAAAAAGCCGTAGTAACGCACCATTTAAAAATGCTTCGCCAGCACGTAGCTGATATAGCGCCCGATCATCTCTTCCAGGGTCAGCGTCTGCTGCCGGTACTGCTGTGTACGGTGGTCGTAATAGTGATGAACCAAGGCACCGCCGCTGTAGTGCCTGAGTTTTGCCGCCGAAACCGGCGGCCTTTTCAGGCGCGGCCCAGATATTTGACGCTTCGCTAGGTTCCCCGGGTTTTCTTTGCAAAGTGGACCTTCATGCGGCGTCCGTACTGCGCCTGCAGATATCGATTCCACTAATTTTTGTCCCGGAAGTGTTCCAGCCCCGGCAGAAAGCCGGGATTAATCAGATCATAGCTGTGGCGCAGCAGGCGGATGACTGCACCACGCCAGATCTCCTCGACGGCGTGCTCCTTAAAGAAGATATCGCGCCAGACGCCGTGTTTCACGTTGAGTCCACCGCTAGTGACGGACAGGTGAATGTGCGGATGCTGGTTGAGCTGGCGAGCATAGGTGTGCAGGCGCAGAGGATACTGACCTCCACGCCCTGTCTGCGGGCCCAGCATAACATGGCGCGGGTGGCAGCGCGGCAAAGGGTGTTGAGCAGGGGCTAGTTGTTGAGGAAGAAGGGCCAGAGTATATGAGGCATAGTAAAGGTAATGTGCTGCCAGTCTCAGTCGGGCAGAATATGACTTTGCCGGGATACCCACTGCTCCGTGGTTTTGAAGCCACAGGAACTGCTGGCTTTTGACTTACAACTCTGGCAGAAAAAGCGGAAGTGGGTGCATTCAGGTGACGAGCAGCAATAGCGGCGAACATCCATAGCGGTGGTGCCGCAGGCGAGCATGCGCTCGGCGCAAAGGCGGGTCCAGGGCGTGACGCTATCGCCAAACTTATCAAGGAACTGATTCCAGGCGTCATCGACGGTGAAAAGCAGTTTGGCAGGACGCGGAATATACATGCTGCAGAGTATAAAACGGGACACCGGGCATGCAAACCATCGTAATGGCGAAGCCGTGACGCTCGCCCCATAGGGGCGCTACTGTTCTCAGGATAACTTATCCGGCGTAGGTATTACTCTTGATGGGCTGCTGAAAATTAACACTGATGACAGTTGGAACGTTGTGAGTGCCCTGTCCGGCAGCGGCGTCGTGGAAGCGATACCAGCACTATTTCACCTTTGATTCTGCCGACCTGATACAAAGCTTTACCGGCACCCTGGTGCAGTTGAACAGAACCGTCGACCTGACCCTGACCCTGACCCTGACCCTGACCCGGGCTGATGGCTGCAAAAACGGAATTCACAAAAATGCGTGGAACTAAAACGTGTGTGCTTACACTATAAATCGTGGTCTACATCGAGCCGTTGCAACTCGTCGAGCGTGTAGATGCGGAAGACATTTCGGTGGCGGGTTTCCAGCGGGATGTGCTGATGGTTAACGATGACGTGCCTGATGGTGTCAAAGAGCCGTTCAAGACCGCGTTTTTTCTGCGGGTCCGGCACGATATAAAAAACGTAAATCCAGTCTTTACGGGTCCGGGCCTGTAAATGGCTGGCGATGATCGACTGATAACGGGCTCTGGTTTTCAGGCGGCGCTCGGTCTCAATGGCGATCACGGTGCCGCCTGGCAGGGTAATCAGTCCGTCCGGGCGATGGCTGGTCTGATAACGACTGAGGAAGGATGTGCGATCTCCGTTTATCCATCCAGATGCGCCTTTTTGCTCAAGGATGATGCGGGCTGCCTGATTATCAAGGTGGTGCTCCAGCGTCCAGCCGGTGATTTTTGAAGGCTCAAACCGTGCTGGGAAAAGCGCATCGTTTGGGGTTAACACAACGGCCAGTCCGTCACTGGTTATGCCCCATAATGAAATTTTCATCGTGCGCGATACCAGGACGTGCTTTTGTATTAAGCCCATGCCCTCGACTTTTGAAAGCAGGGAATATAGCGATTTATGATCCCTGAAGCCAAACAGCAGCATCAGCGTTTTAAAATCACTGTACGTTTCTTCTTTCAGGAAATTCAGTAGTCGTTTTATTTTTTCGAGGTGTCGCGTCTGGCGTTCGCTGTATGCGCTTATAAGCATCATTCCCCCTTTAAAAATCCAGCAATGGTGGGTTTTCCTCTTTATCGGCGTTCGGTGTTGTTGTGTCTTCTTCGTCCGTATTATCAAAAAAAAGATCGGGTCGCGTTGTGGTGATATCCGTCTTTGATGCGGGTCCGGGGGAAGTTTCCTCCTCGTTAAAATCCAGGGTGATATTTACCGTTGCGGCGGTGGCGGCAATCGCGGGCGAAACGGCACAGATCTCCAGTTCGCGTTTTTTCACCCTGATGGGCGAAATCAGAGAAGCAGACGGGAGTGCTTTTGTCGTGAAGATGAAGCTGACAAAATCGGGTAAGTTCAGGATCATATTGCTGTCGGTAAAGAAACGCTCCGCCTGCCTGATGGTGCGTTCATCGTCGATAGTCTCTGTCAGCACGGCATCGGTTTTCGCTTTGCGGACCTCATCATCGACTAATATGGTGCCTGACATCCGGGCCACCCATTCAGCGGTGTCAGGATCCATGACACGATAAACCAGTTTGAATTTAGCGTTCTCAACGACTGCGCCGACAACGGCGTCGCCTTTCAAATCTGCCGGACAGTCTTTTAAATCGGCAATCGACTGGTGGTCCATAATAATATGCACGCCTTTATCGCGTGCCGCGCCTAAGCCTTCCAGCGCGGGCCTGGATAAATGGTATTTCAGTTCGGAAAGATAAATAGCAATGGGGCGGGGCACGTCTTTCACTCGCTCGCGCCTTTCTGCCAACTGGTACAGGCGAACCAGCAACATGCGTTGAGTGGTAATGATTTTGCTGTTGCGCATTGAGCCAATCACGTAGCAGCAACCGCCTTCCTCAAATATCGTATTAAGCGAAAATCCTCTCGGTGCATTAATGGCATTGAGCAAGGCCAGCTCTTCAATTTTCCCGAAAAAGGCTTTTATCTTATCCGCAATACCCTGAACGTAGTCGCCGTTATAAACATCCCGAATGGTTGCGGTGGTATGTTGATTAACAAACTGCGCGGCTATCCGGGCCGCTTTCCGGTCGTCAATGCGGTAAAAGTCCGACTCCTGACCTTTTTCTGCCAGGCTGAACCCGGCAACAAAAAGCTCTTCCAGTTCATCGGCGGTGATCTCTTCAATCAGGTTTAACTGGTATTGGGGTTTTCGCAGGTCAATTAAGGCAAAAGGTTTGCCTGCATCCTCACAGGCCTTGCGGTAAAGGTGGGGTGCCCATTCATCATCCTTGGGGTCCATCACAAATACGCCTTCACCGGCCAGAATACTTTGATAAAGTAATATCCCGGTGGCAACGCCCTTACCGGCGCCGGTGGTGCCGATAATATCCGCGTGTTGTTTTTGCCAGTCTTTTAACGGCAGGTACATCGGCTGAATATCTCGGTCAATGCCTATAAATAACCCTTTGTTCAGGTCGATATAATCCAGTGGGTCATAATGCAGCGTTTCCGGCAGCAGGGATTTCACCGTGCGCACATCGGTACGTAATTCCCGTTCAAGCGTTGTTTTCCTGACGAGGTGTTTCTTTATTTTGTCTAATTCAGGTGTTAATACCCTGCGCAGCAGAATATGCAAAATAAAACCCGCTACCGTAAAGGTAATCAGCACCGGCCATGCCAGAATGGGAACGCTGGCGACTACTCGGCCTTGATAAAGCCACTGGAAAATCCAGATAACAACCGGGGCCATCGTACCGGAAAGAAAACACAGTATGGAAAAAGCAATAATCAGCTTTTGCCACAACGGGGCTTTTTGCCGTTCATCGCTTTTCATCGACGCGAAAAACGGCATCGTCAGCCCCGATAACAGCGCCAGCATCAGCTGATGCTGTTGCATAAAAGCCATGAAGCTCAGCGCGCCATTCACTATCGGCGACAGTGAAACGGCCAGCTTATTCAAAATCACGATGCCTCCTTCGTCAGCAGTTCGCCCCATGACGTCGCCCCATCAGTTCGCCCCACGGTGTCGGGCGAAAAGGCGGGGCGACCATCAGGGACGAAGAAGGTGGCCGCTGTGCGACCATGTGCAGGAAAGCATGCTTGCCTGCCCGAACGGCGTGCGCCAGTACAGGCGGGCTGGACGCCCTTATGGCCTGTCACATGGGGGTAATGTCGCGGCTGGACGCCGTGCCAAAACCCCCAACGTCAACGGCGGCACACCGTCGCCCGCTACGCGCGACCACCCCCTTTAAGACGGTCGCTTTCGCCTTTTTCTTCCCTTTGCTCGTGCCTCGCAGCGGGAATAAAAGGGAAGCTGACCTTTAAAGAGGGTGGTCGCGCCACGCTACCGGCTTTTGGCCGGAGACTTAGCCGCGACGGTGTGCGGGGCTGTGCCCCCCAAATAAACCGCTGTCGTGGGCGACAGCTTTTCGCTCGCCGGGGCGGCGAAATTTATTCGGCTCCCCCCGGCCGGCAAAATCCGCGTGGGCGCGGCTGTTTGCCGGTGAGGCGCGGTACCTGAACTATTCTCGCTCCTTAACCCGCGAAAATAATTCTGTCCGCTGCCTCATTTTTACGGCCCGCATTTCTTCACTCCTTAATCCGCGAAAAATGTGGAGCCTTAAAAACCTGAAAACCGTCACGCCTTAAGCCGGACTCGCCCAGATTTCCTGTTCAATTTCTCCAGCTACTGAAGAGATGGCTTCGCCATGCTCGGCTAAAATAACCTGAATTCGTCGGGGCAGTTGTGAATGAAAATAAGTCAGTAATATCCGGTCAGGTTAATATAGAAAATGAAGGAACTGATATCGCTAACTGAGAGTGGTAGCTAATTCTGGGGCTGGTGAAAGGGTGTGAGAGCGTCATTATTAGGCTTACATATTGACCATGATTGATGTTGATGAAGCTAATGAAAGGCCGGACGAAAGGTCCAAGGCATAGTAGTTCCGATAGTTGTGATTTTAAGGTCATTATCTAAAGCATGATTCACACCATCAGAAATTTCATAATTAGATAACCATCTGGAAGATTTGAATATCAGCCCTTTATCAATAATAAATCCCAATATGATGATCCTGTAATCAATGTTGGGATGCATCTTGGAAAAATACATTGAATTTTGTTCTAATTTTTTAGGTTTAGAAGGATCAGCAGCAGAGCTCCCGACAACATGCCAAAGAGTACACTCTGTATAGTGAGCGATTGTAGAACAAGTATCTATATCAGAGGGTTCATGTACCCAGCATATTGCGAAGTTAAAAAGGCCGAATTTATGTGTATGCAACTCTAACTTTTTTTTAGTAGCATCAGCATCATGATAATCACAGGCAATATGAAATATATTATCTGACTTAAGATTAAGTTTTAATTTCCTAAAATTATCTTCCCCACGAGATAAGATAGAAACCATATTTCCGTCTTTAATCAAACGCTCAACAACACCCGATAACATTCCAGTTCCTCCAACAACAAGATAATGTGAACCCATTTTTCATTCCTCATATTATAATTTACAATAGTAATATAAATTCGTTTAGTATTTTGACAGAACTTGATTCATTATATTAAGTTCAATAATTTGTCTTTCAATTCTTTTGATGACATCATCACTAAAGCGAATGTTGCCAGATGAATTTTCAATAATATCAGACTTAGATGCAGCAACTTCGGTTTGAAGTGGATATCCATACATGGTTTTTACCAGTGTATTCATTGTGATACAGGGGAATGCACATCTTTGAGGAGAGCTTCCATAACTAATAAGGCCGACAGCCTTGTTACGAAAAGCATCATATCTTAAATGATCAATCGCATTTTTGAAAACGCCGGATATAGTACCATGATAAAGTGGAGAGCCGATTAAATAAGCATCAGCTTTGTTAAAGCGTGAAAGAAAATTTCTTACGTTTTCATCGGGATAATCCTCAGGGTGGGAATGGTAAGCGGGATCGGCAAATGGTAGTTTAGAGAATCTAAGATCCTCGAATGTTACTGTTACACCAATTTTTTTAAGGAAGAAATCACTTTTCTCCATCAATAAGCGAGTTTTAGAGTTTTCTGAAATGGAGCCGCAAAGAATAAAGACATGCATAATTCATTCCTCATTATTAATCATATGGTATGAAAGATAATCTCTAAAACCTTTTTCGAAGGAACTGTAATCACAATCAAACCCCCATTTCCGAGAAAGGGTAGTGCTTAACGGCTTACTCCTATTAAGAATTACAGAACACTTTTTACTACCAACGATGTCAATACAAATATCATGCCTGACTTGTTGCAGTGTCGATACTAGTTCCTGAAAACTTGTAATTTCTCCTGGGCTAATATTCAGAGCTCCTGTAGCATCATTAAATGCAAAGTGATATAAAGATTTTGCTGCATCAGAGATGTATAAATATTCATTATTACCAATTACATCTTCCTCAACTATAACTTTCGTACCAGAAGAAGCATTAAGAATATTCTGGACAATAGATTTTAAGTATCTGCCCATCCAAGCACCACCAACAAAGTCGCCAGCACCATAAACACCACAAAATCTCAGAGACAAAGTTTTCGTATTGCTTCTCAGAGCAATTTTGTTCAAGTAATTTTCACAAATTAGTTTTCCGAGACCATACATATTGGTCGATGTTTTAGGAGAATACTCATCGAAATCAAAATTCTGGTTATTGAAGTCATATACAGCAAGGCTGCTGGTAAATAGGATTTTTTTGACAGAATTCTTTTCACACTCGTCGAAAATGTTTAAAGAATCAACAATGTTAACCTGTAATGCAGCAACAGCATTAGAATTAACTTTAGAGTCCATTACACCTGCAGTATGTATTACTATTTCTGGGCTAAAGTCTTGGAATACTCTTGAAACATTATTGTAATCATTAATGTTCATCACTAAAAAAGAATTTTTGATTTCTACCTGGTCAGCCAAAGAACCGTCTAACAATACTTTGTCAACTATTGTGACTGTATGACCTTGATGAATAAAATTTAAGGCTGCATGAACTCCAATTGACCCTGCGCCAATAATTAATATTTTCAATTATGCACCTCTTCTTGAGAGTTGGTAAAGTAAATAATCACAATGAGAAAGGTTATTATTGTAAAAGCAAAGCTTAAAGTAAAAATCGGTTTAAAAACCACTAATGAAACAATAGATGTTGCAATTGAAGAAATAATAAACTGAAGGAAACCAAAGACTGATACAGCTTTGGACGCATCCTGATGAAATTTTGACAAGCACTTTGTGAACGACGGGGGAAAAATCAATGCGCATCCTGCATTCCACAAAAAAGCGCTGAATACAAATGCTTCGAGCAGAAAAGTTGCTTCTGCAAGAAACACGAAAAATAACAAAATTAGAGAACTGAGTAGTAGAAAACCAATACCAAAATGAAATGGTTTATTAAAAATTATGAGACCAGGCATAATGAGATTCATAATTGAAATCATCAAATATCCAACTGCGCTCAGTGGTGCTATATAACCATAGGCATAGCTAGGCAAATGTAAGTCTTGCTCAAAAATAAAGGGCCCGAGAACTGTAAAAGAAAATATTCCTGCAAAGGCCAAGCTAGCTACGAATGAGTACTTAAGGAAGTATTTATCAAGGAAGATGAATTTAAGACCTGACCTGACGGTTGTTTGGAACTTTACTTTTTCGGTACTAGGTACTGCACTGACACTCAATATCAAGAAAATAACGCCAAAGAAAATTTGTAAAAAGAATGGTGAGTACCATCCCCAGTTAGTAGTTGCAAAGGCACTGAGTATTGGTCCAAGGATTGGCGATAGGGAGAAAGTTACCCCTGAGATGAAAAATGCTCTAGATATAAAGTCTTTATCGATTTTTTTTCTAATAACTGCACGTGAGGATATAACGATTATCGATGTTGCTAGTGCCTGTAATGCTCTAACAACATAAAGTATTTCAATTTTGTTATATACAAAGATTAGTAAGGTAGCTAACAAATACAAGACCGAACCAATTTTAAGTGAAATTTTTTCACCGAACTTGTATACAATAACATAAACAAAGAGCTGGGAAACTCCAAAAACATACAAGTAAATAGCAGTAGAAATTTGAACTTCTTTTGGTGTGGCTGATATAGCCTTAGCTATTACAGGTAAAGCAGGAGCGAGCAAAGCAAGTGATATTGGTGAGCTAGCGCCTAGTACAGCACAGACCCAACTAAGACTATATGTGCTGTTTTTCATCTCAGCCTCCAATGTTAACTACCTTTAAAAAAATTTATAAAACAGCAAGTTATCATTAAAGTGATTTTACATCACATCCTATGATCAACGTTTAACAAAATAATATGTACAAGATAGAAGAAAAAGCAAATAACAATAACTTATAATTAATGGCATTTATTTTGTTTACATTTCTTTACATCTTAAAATGTAAAAATTACAACTTTAAAAAAGTTTTGATGTATTAGTTAATATGTCAGCCCGAAAGACTAAATCACTCCAGCATTCATTTGGGGTGTGCTTTAGGAATGACAACTACTAAGTTTTCTAACCTATGAAAAGGAATATTGCTATGAATACTGCAAAAAACAACCCTAAAGTTTCTGCAAAAAGCGTTTCCAATTCCGTACAAATGCTCAAAGATCTAGAGAAAATGGTAGCATCTGCTCGTACTTCAACTAAGGCCGATGATAATCTGGCTGTTCGCGCAATTGCATGGTAGTTGTGTTCGGGGAGAGAAATCTCCCCTTTAAATAACTAACTGATTTAAAAGGGAGATGGACATGAAGGCATTACCGCTAATTCTTGCTCCATTCAGTACTTCTTCGCAGAGACAATTATGGTTAAGTCCAATTGATATCCCAGAGAGTAAATCAAAGATTGAGTTTAAAATACAGCAGCAAAGCCATGAAACATTCTCGTTTATCATCACGTTACTAAATCAACTTTACAACCAATTTCCGTCATACCGCGATAGTATCCAGGCTCTACTTTCTCAAGTTCGAACAGTAAGTGACTCACAATCAGAGGATTTTGCTTTAAGCGATAGCAATTTTACTGCTGATGCTGTCCAGTTTGCTGTATTAAGAAGAATTAGTCGTGAAAGCGTCTATACGGCAACTGTAATTGACCAGGTTGCTAAAGAACTGAACAGGGTACTCTGCGGGAGTGAAATAACTGATGCTATTGTTCAAGATTTTGATGAAATTGATCGCCCATCATTGAAAATACTTTGTAGGGCAGTTTTATTACTACCTAATACAGAAAAGTTGAAATGGCATTGGGGCGGAGGAGATGTTTCAAGATCAATTTATTTAGAAAATAGTGAATTAGCAACAAAATCAACTCCAAGATCAAATTTATTAAAACAAATTTTTCATGTGATTATTAAGCCCCAAGTTAACTATCCGCCCCTTTACCAAGCTAAATATGATACATCGATGCCTGTTAAAGTGCTTAAATCTTCAAAGCCAAAAAATGTTTTAGATATTAGTCGTGCGCTTGTTATGCAGAACTATGATGGCTGTTTCCATTGGGCTGAGGAACTTCATGATTGTACGAAAGATCCTCAAGAGAAATCAGAGTCTTTAAGACTGCTGTCTTTAAGTGCTGTTAATACAGGCTCTTATATAGAAGCTATTTCTTATTCCGAACAGGCCGAAATAATTACCTCAGATCCTGTCACAAAAGCTAAAATTTGTTACATGGCTGGGTTGATATACGCCAAACGCCTCTACAATTCAAATCTAGCACTAACGCAATATGAAAAAGGAATGCGATATCTAGAACAGGTACCAAAGACACCAGAAGTTTTAGTTGAACAAGCATGGTTAAAAAATGGAATTGCTCTCTTAAACGCGTTATCGTGGAAGAAAACAAAAAATGATGACGATTATCAACGAGCCTTCGCGCTTGTTAATGAAGCTTTTTGGCTAATAAGCGAGCTTGAAAATCCAGCAAGTGCATATCTAAGATTCAATTTACTGGCAAATGCAGCTTTTTTGATGGAAATGCGCGGTGATTATAATGCTGCAATAAGCGTATTTGAAAATGTTTTTGAACGTTTTGCTTTAAGAGACCAGCAAAGTGCTAGAGGCCAGATGACAATAAATTACCGGATGGCCGGTTTAAGGATGAGAGCAAAGGATTTCAATGGGGCTTTTCTACATATTTCTCGAGTCATTGAAGCTGACGAGGTATTAAGTTGTCCATTTATGGCCGATCATGTTAAAAGGCTTATTGGTTATTATTACTTTATGACTCAAAATTATAACAAAGCATATTTTATATTTAAGGAAGGTTTGGACATAACATATGCAGCAAGGTTGGGCTCTGGACTTATAAGTCATGTTACAGGAGTAATTTCCACCTTAATCGCTTTAGGTAAGTATTCAGAGATAAACTACTACTTTGACATGCTAAATTCCTTGGGTTTAGATGAACATGTAGTCGATATAAAGGATAAAATTAGTAAAAATTCATGCACACCATTATCTCCATTATGGAAACTTCCAGCTTATATACCCGAGGTTGATTTAGAGGATATTCCTGTAAGTAATCTGAACAAGCAGTTAGTTAATCCTGCTATAGCTTAATCATGAGGCCATCGATGATTGTTGTTATAAATGCAACTAGAAAACCTGCACCTTCTGTACAGGGTAACAGTGCAACACGCACACTTTTAAACAATGCACTTGAAAAAGTAACTCCTCATTATGATAGTTTTAAATATTATGACATTAGAGATATGGACCTGCCTTTTTTTGATGCCAGAGAAACAAAACTTTATAATAGCTTAGATTTAAATAACTTGTTAACTGATCTAGTTAAAGCCAAAGGGGTCTTTCTGGGAGTACCAGGTTACTGGAGCGGAGTATCAGGATGCTTTAAAAATCTTATAGATTTAATTTGTGGAGCTCACTATGACTCACTAGAACCTGAGACAGTTCTTAAAGGTAAATATTTTGCAGGTTTTTCTGTAGGCACGGACAATCTGACCACACTACGGACGGCTGAACAAACATACAGTATACTTGTATCAACTGGTGCGCTACCGGCAGAAAGGATTATACCTATTCCTAATCCGCGCTCCGCATCTTTTGATCTTGAAACTTCAGAAATTCTTATTTTGAATGCTCTAGTACAACTGATTAAATCAATAGAGCTATAAGGCGAATCTAATGAATACAGTTGAGGGTATTATTGATAGACTATTGGAAAACTTATCCAATGATGGGTTGAGGATCTCTTCTAATCAATCTGTAGATTGGGCCTTTTTTTCTTCTGCCGGAAAAGAGATAAATCAAAACTTTAATATTCTTTCAACAACTATAACTCCTGCTATGTGTAGGCTTCTTTACGCATTTGGTTGGATAACTGTCCCTGAATCAATCATATCTTTAGGAAGCTATACGGGTTATGCATCAGCATGGATCCTTTGTGGCGCGCAAGACTATCATAAAAAAACAAATAAAGGTTCTAATAATATCTTGTTAAGTTGTGTTGATATTAATGAGGAATATTTAAATATTTCAACCGAAAACTTTAATAAGATCAATAAAAATTCAAATATAGAACATATCTTAATGGATGCCAAAGAGTTTATTACGGAAGATGATGGCAAAAGCAGTATATATTTCATTGATATTGACAACCCATTAAACGGAAAAGATGATTATAATGAGTTACTTAAGTCAATCTTAGAGAAGCCACCAAGCAATAAGTTTATACTTGCACATGATTGCTCAGTCGCTAAATTTAAAAATGTATTTTTAAATTACAAAAAAATTATTGATAAACTTCATCATAGTAATAAATTTTACTGTGAAATTCCCATCGACGAATGTGGTATATCTTTTTTACATTTAGAGGGCTGCCAAGATGTATGATCTCAGTTTGGGACACATAGTTTTAGATCAAAATGATGAAAGCTCTATCTTTTCAAGATATGGCAATCCATTTGGTCAACCATATTTGTGTGATGCGTTAGCAGCACTCCACAAAGTTTCACCTTCAGAAGTGGCCGTTACAACTGGCGCCTCTATGGCTCTAGCCTCTATATTTTCACATTTACCGATCGGTTCTGTAATAGCGTGCCCTCGCCCTTATTACCCTCCCTATTTAAGCCTGATAAATAGATTCGGACTTACACCTTATCTTTACAACTGTAACTCAGAAATAGAGTTAACTGACTCTATTTCTGAGTTAGCCGAAGTAGATTACAAAGCAATAATTTGGAACTTTCCACATAATCCAACAGGGATGGTTCCAAATAAAAAATTAGTATCTACTGCTATAGAACAGTCAACTGCAAAGAATGCTTTATTTATTTCAGATGAAGTATATTCAGATATTTTCTATGAAACTCGCAGGCCATTCTATGCTTCGGAAACAAGAAATAATACAATGGTTATTGTAAAAAGTTTCTCTAAAACACTGCAATTAGCTGGAGAACGTGTTGGATATTTAATCGGAGATAGTGAAGTAATTCGCAACATTATGAAACAGCATTGGATTCTATCAATGAGTGCCCCTATAAGTGGACAGGTACGTGCATTCAATGCCTTGAATTCTGGCTACGAAACTAACCTAATGATTCTTAGGGAAAGACTAAACGAACATATGAATTTAGCACTAAGCATCCTTTATGAGCATGGTGTTTCTCCTATTATGTATCCGCGTGGGGGAGTATTTATATGGTTAAAAAATACTATGAGATCATCTATGATTGAAGATTTTTCATTCTACGAATTATTAAAAAAAAATAAAATTGTTGTATCCCCAGGTAAAGCGTTTGGTGTTGACCAAAGCCACATTAGAGTTTCTTTTGCAATTCCAAAACCAGAACTTATTGAAGCATTTACTTCTTTGGGAAGGGTGTTTTCTAATTCATAGGTGAATCAATGAATATATTAATTATAGAATCAAATCAATCTGGCTTAAAATCTATCCCCACAGCTAAAAGCATGATGTTTGATGTTACCTTTGTCCAAATTGACGACTACTCTCCTTGGCCTAAAACCCCTGAAAATATTTCGCTGACTCAACAATCCAATGAAATAATATCAGTTCCTCATTTAGAGGATAAAAATTATATTTTAGATATAATTGCTAAACTTCATATAAAAAAACCTTTTGACTTTATTTTACCTTTAGAGGATTTAACGGCAGAACTTGCGACCTGGATTGCCAAAAAATTAAATATTAAGTCAACTAATTACACCGCGCTAATGAACTGCAGGAATAAATTTATTTGTCGGAAAATAATAAAATCAAACTATATAGCATCAGTACCTTGCGAGATTTTAGTTACACTTGACGACTTAGATAAGTACACTGGGAAATATCCTGCTGTAATTAAACCTTCATTTGGCAAACTCAGCCTGAACGCATTCATCGTAAAAAATTACGACGAAGCTCGATATACCTTGAAGTCTTTGCTCTCAGATAAAAAAGACTTTATAACTGAACGCGGTTTTTTGATCGAACAATATATACATGGTGAGCTTATATCAGTTGAAGTTGCTTGTTTAGGTAATAAGTCTGAAGCATTTATGACTACCTCTAGAAAACGTAGTTTATTGAATGATGCTTTCGAACTAGGTTCTGGGATGCCCAGTGGCATATCTGAAGATCTTTACAAAAAAGTAACTAAATATGCTGAATCTGTTGTTGATGCACTGGGTTTAGATTTGGGTATGGCGCATGTCGAGTTGATAATTCAAAATGGTCAGCCTATTTTAGTTGAAATAAACCCAAGAATTATGGGAGGGCCTTTAGAAGTAATTTATAGAAATGTAACCGGTGGTGAAAATATTTATAAATACTTGTTAAATATTTTTGCAGGTCAACCTACAGTTCCACCTAAAGCTTTAAAAAATACAGCTGTTAGTTCTTTATGTTTGTTCAGCAATGCTGAGCAAATTTTACCTTCAGATTTTACACCAAACTGGATTAAAGATAACTTGCCAGATATTCTTGAATCGAGAATAATTGCTAGGTCAGGTGAGGTGATACACAAAAACTCGATGATAGGATTTATATTTTCTATCGCAGAAACTCCCAAGGAAGCTGAATATCTTTGTGAGTTGGCATTCAATAAAATTAGGAAAGACTTCAAATTAAACTTACTTACATGATTTTAAATTTCAAAAATGTACTGATCGCTAAAATTTACTTGAAAAATAAATGTTTTCGCTGATAACTGCCCTTAATCCTTCACCGGGCAGATCAGAGTCAGAAACCAACGTTAAAATTATCCAAGAGAACTTTATACCGTGGTCAGTTTTTTACTCATAAAAACGGTCGTGCCACCTTTGAACGGTTCACGTCTATCGATTTTATATCCGAGCGCTGTATATAGTGCGATGTTCGCCTCGAACGCCTCGTTCGTCTGCAAGCGGATTTCCCCAAGCATCGATTGAGCAGTCTTACTTTCAACATGCGCCAGCAATGTACGCCCGATCCCCATTCCCTGCCAGTGCGGATGGACCGCTATATTTTCTATCCAGAAATGATCGGCACCTGGCCATACTTCGATCAGGCCGACAACTTCCCCTGCGACAATAGCGAGATTAATATCATGCTCACGGACGGTTTTGTTAAAATCAGCCGTCATGGGCGTCGGTTCGCGACCAATAACCGAAATCCATTTGGAATAGGCAGCACACACTATCTCACGCACTAATTCTGCTTCATCTTCTTCCGCGCGGCGTACCGAAAGGATTGCTTCAAGCGACTTGCTCATATAAACCCCTTAAAGCTCGACTTGTCACTAGAATATACAACATAGCAGGCTTTGCAGTTTTGCTACTGCTTAACCCTAGATTGCTGCCACCAATTTGGCCTTGCCACTGCCGGATGGTTGGCGCTGGACAGAATAACTAAAGTGTATAACTGGAGGGAAAATTAAGAAAGAATCCGTGCTAGCGACCTGGCTGTGCGGATTGAATCGATAATTGGGATCTCCCCTGTATCATCAAATTGAACAGGCAGGTAACGTCCGTTTCTCCCAGCTCATAACAGACCTAAGCCGTTTCCGTGAATAGTTTTGTATAAGAAGAGGACCTCACACTTTCGATTCACGCAAGTTAATCCGGTTGAAGATGCTCATAAACGGCTTAACAATTTCTCCGAATTAAAGCCAGAAAAATGCCGTACCAGTACAGACTGATACGGCTTTTTTTGAGGTTTATTTTGTCAGAAGGGCTATCTCATTGTGTAACTGATTTCCTTCCCACAAATATAAGGCGGCACATACTCTTTCCGGCACATATCCAGATAATCCGACCACCATTGCATCATCGCTTTACGGGCATCGAGATATTCTGCTTTATGGATGTAAGCCGCTCGAACGCTGTTACGCTCCTGGTGACTCATCTGCCGTTCAACCGCATCCTGCGGCCACAGCCCAGACTCCATCAGGGCACTACAGGCCATTGCCCGAAACCCGTGGCCGCAGATTTCATCTTTTGTGTCATAACCCATCAGGCGTAGCGCCTTGTTGACCGTGTTTTCACACATCGGTTTATACGGATTGTGATCGCCGGGGAATACCAACACCTGATGCCCGGATATTTCCCGTATCTGTTTCAGAATAGCAATAGACTGACAGGAGAGTGGAACGATATGTGGAGTACGCATTTTTGCACCACGCCCAGAGTAGCGGACACCGGGGATGGACTCGCGAGTGGCAGGAATGGTCCAGATTCTATTTTTGAAATCGATCTCAGACCAACGGGCGAAACGCAGTTCGCTGGAACGGATGAAAAGGTGCAGGGTTAGTGATACGGCCAGGCGGGTTAACTCTCGTCCTTGCTGGTAGTCCTTAATGCGAATCAACAGTTCCGGCAGTCGCTCCAGCGGAAGGGCAGGGTAGTGGCGTTTAATGGGAGGGGCGATGATACCGTCCAGATTTGCTGCCGGATTGTTCTCTATCAACTCCTGATGTACGGCATGACGTATGATGTTGCACATATGCTGCCGGGTACGTGCTGCGACTTCCAGCAGACCTTTTTTCTCAATCCCTTTCAGCAGGTCGATGAAATGGCGGGTTTTCAGTTCTGTGACCGGCAGGTGTCCAATTATCGGGAAGATATGGTTGTTCATGCTGGCAAGCAGGCGGGTTGCGTGGTTCTCTGACCATGTCCGGTTGCTGTTATGCCACTCCAGTGCCACATGTTTGAAGGTTTTTTCTGGTGTGGAAGGGGTTCTTTCAGCAGAGCGCTGCTGTGCTGGATTGATATTCTGCGCCAGCAGCTTGCGGATACCGTCACGCTGTTGTCGGGCATAAGCCAGAGAAACATCGGGATAGGCCCCTAAACCGAGGCGGGATTCTTTTCTATCGATACGATATTTGAGATACCAGAGACGTGAACCGCCTGGATTGACCAAAAGGTATAGACCGTGCGAGTCGGAGACTTTGAAGGGTTTTTCGGATGGTTTTAAGTTGCGGATTTTTGTGTCGTTAAGAGACATTTGGGGGTCACTCCGTCATCGAACCAACTTGACCCCAAATCTGACCACCAAATTCTCCCGATGCGGAGGGAAAACTGAAAATGCATCGGGAAGACTTTTCACGCTAACTCATTGAATTCGAATCATATAGGGATTCGCAAAGTGGCATGAAAATAAGAATTTGGCTCCTCTGACTGGACTCGAACCAGTGACATACGGATTAACAGTCCGCCGTTCTACCGACTGAACTACAGAGGAATCGTTGGAACGGGGCGAATAATAGCGACTGCCTGTGGGCATGTCAAAGGGTTAACGAAAAAAGTTGTCTGACTGCTTTCTTAATATTCAACTTGTTGACTATTAAGGCAAAGTGATTAAAACCTCTGCCATTTTTCTGTACGTCACGCCTTTTCACGTCTGTATTGCACTAAAAGTATTCACAAGTTGCCTGATTGTTGTGCAGGAGTTATCGGTAAGTTTTATTCTGGCCGTTATTCTGCAAGTTTTTTGCCAGCCACTGGCCATAAAATCGTCATAAATTCAGATCTGCTGCACAAATTTCACTCATATTTCGAAACTGGCACACCCCGTGCATTGTTATTTTACTAACAACGGCTAGCTTTTTGACAATGAAGCAACAGGGGATTAACTGATGCAGCCAGCGCAGGATGTGATTGAACAAATCGAAGCCTCGTTTGCCGGGCAGACACCCACGGGCAAACGCATTGCCAGCTATCTGCTGGCAAATCTTGCACAGATCCCGTTTGAAACGGCGGACAGCATTGCGCGCAGCGCGGCGACCAGTGGCATTTCTGTCGGGCGATATCTGCGCAGTCTCGGCTATCGCAATCTCGATCACTTCAAGCAAACGCTGCGCCTGCAAAGCGGCACATCATATCAGCCGTGGGTGGTTACCGACCGTCTGGGCGCTTATCGCGAACGCAGCAAACAGCCGCAGCAGGAAAAGTTGCAACAGTCGCTGACGCTCGAACTCGAAGCCATTAATCACGTGTATCGGCTGGCGCAAACTGACAGTTTTGCACAGGTCAGCCGCCGTCTGGCCGATGCGGAGGCGGTGTTTATTCTCGGTATCCAGTCGGTACGCGGCATTGCCAACAACTTCTCCAGTTATCTCGAGTACTTACGGCCAAAAGTCTATTTCGCCGACGGGCTTTCCGGCACCTATGTCGAATCCCTGAATTCGGAATTCGCGCAGCCTTATCTGGTGGTGACCGACACCCGTGCCTATTCGAAGATGGCGCAAACTTATTGCGAAGCTGCCTGTGAACGCGGCCTGAACGTGGCACTGATCACCGACATTTACTGTCCGTGGGCGCGCGATTATCCGGTGGATTTATTGCAGGTGAAAACCGACACCGGCCAGTTCTGGGACTCGATGGCGCCGCTAAGCTGCCTGTTCAATCTGTTGTGCTCGGCGGTGCTCGAACTGCGCGGTCACGATGTAGAACAGCGCCTGGCGAATAACCGCATCCTGCAAAAACAGCTCGGACAATTTGAATCCTGAACTTCTAAACCAGCGGACAGATTTATTGATGAATACGAAAACACCTGATGTTGCCCTGATCGATCTGGCTGAAATTCTGCCCGATGCGGTGATCGACCTGAAATATGCCACCGCCGATAACCTGACCGGTCAGCCGATTTATCGCGAATCCCTCTGCCTGCTGCATCCCGATGCCGCGTCGGCGTTGGTTCGTTGTAACGAAGTCGCGAAACTGGCCGGATTCACGTTGAAAATCTATGACGCTTACCGGCCGCAGGCGGCGCAGGCCTGTTTGTGGGCGGCGTTTCCGAATCCGGATTATGTGGTGGATATCAGACTCGGTTCGCACCATAGCCGCGGTGTGGCGGTGGATCTGACCTTGCTGGATGAGCAGGGTGAGGCGGTGGATATGGGCGCGGGCTTCGATGAAATGACCGAAGTATCGCATCCGTTTTACCCTGATTTACCGCCACATATTCAGCGTAACCGCTTGCTGCTTAACGCCGTGATGGCGGCGGGGGGCTTTAAGGGTATCACCAGCGAGTGGTGGCACTTTGAATTACCGGATGCCAAAACGTATCCGTTGTTGGAAGAGCGGTTCGGCTGCTATCCGCCGGTTAATGCCGCGTAATTATTGCACGTCTCTTATCACTTTTTGACAGAGCCAGGAGTTCTCAGATGAGCAACACAGCAATCAACACGTTCCGCAAAAATACGAAAACACAGGTCGCCGGTGCCATTTTTCTCGCCTTGTCAGGCTTAAGTTTTGCCACGCAGGCCGCCGTGCCGAAAGACATGCTGGTGATTGGTAAAGCAGCCGATCCGCAAACGTTGGATCCTGCGGTGACTATCGACAACAACGACTGGACGGTCACGTATCCGGCGTATCAGCGTCTGGTGCAGTATAAAACCGAAGACGGCAAAGGCTCGACGCAGGTTGAAGGGGATCTGGCGGCAAGCTGGACGGCATCACCGGATCAACGGGTCTGGACCTTCAAACTCAAGCCGGGCGCTAAATTTGATGACGGTTCCGACGTCAATGCCGATGCGGTGAAATGGTCGTTCGAACGACTGATGAAAATCGGTCAGGGGCCGTCGGAAGCCTTCCCGAAAGACATGACGGTGACCGTTGTCGATCCGATGACGGTGACCTTTACGCTCAAAACGCCGTTCGCGCCATTCCTCTATACACTGGCGAATGACGGCGCGGGTATCGTCAATCCGGCGATTGCCAAAGCCAATCCGGCCGATGAAGGTAAGGCGTGGCTGGCGGGACATACTGCCGGTTCCGGCCCTTATAAACTCGATCGCTGGCAAAAAGGTCAGCAACTGGTGCTGGTGCCCAATCCGCATTACAGCGGCGCAAAACCAGCCTTTAAACGTGTGACCGTGAAAATTATCGGTGAAAGCGCCACCCGCCGCCTGCAACTGTCGCGCGGGGATCTGGACATTGCCGATTCCCTGCCGATGGACCAGCTGGCTGCCCTGAAAAAAGAAAATAAAGTCGCCGTGGAAGAATTCCCGTCGTTGCGCGTGACCTATCTGTATCTCAATAACGGCAAAACGCCGCTGAATCAGGTGGATTTACGCCGCGCAATTTCTTCTGCCGTGGATTATCAGGGCATGGTGAAAGGCATTCTCGGCGGTAACGCCAAACAAATGCGCGGGCCAATTCCTGATGGCATGTGGGGTTTCGACCCGACGGCGAAGCAATACACCTTAGATCTGACGCAGGCCAAAGCTGACCTGGAGAAAGTCAAAGACAAGCCGCAGACGCTGGACTTCCTGTATTCCGATAACGATCCGAACTGGGAATCCATCGCGCTTTCCGTGCAGGCCAGCCTCGGCCAGGCCGGGATTAACGTGAAGCTGGAAAAACTGGCTAACGCCACCATGCGTGACCGCATCGGGCAGGGTGATTACGACATCTCAATTGGTAACTGGAGCCCGGATTTCGCCGACCCGTACATGTTTATGAACTACTGGTTTGAGTCCGACAAAAAAGGCCTGCCCGGTAACCGTTCCTTCTACTCAAATCCTGACGTTGATGCGTTGCTGAAAAAAGCCGTGTCAGTGACCGATCAGAAACAGCGCACCGACTATTACCAGCAGGCGCAGAAAATCGTTATCGACGAAGCGGCATACGTGTATTTGTTCCAGAAAAACTATCAGGTGGCGATGAACAAAGACGTCAAAGGCTTTGTTTTCAACCCGATGCTGGAGCAAGTCTTCAATGTTGGTCAGATGCATAAGCAATAACCGCAATATCATTCACGAAAACCCCTTTCACGACCTGAAAGGGGTTTTACGGGGAAAAACTATGACTTTTTGGACTCTGATTCGCCAGCGCTGCTGGGGTCTGATACTGGTGATGGCGGGCGTGTGCGTCATTACTTTTATCATCTCGCATATGATCCCGGGTGATCCGGCGCGGCTGCTGGCGGGCGATCGTGCAAGCAATGAAATGGTCGAACATATCCGTGAGCAACTGGGGCTGAATCAGCCGCTTTACGTGCAGTTTTTCCGTTACGTCAGCGATTTGTTGCACGGCGATTTGGGCACGTCGATCCGTACCGGTCGTCCGGTACTCGAAGACCTGAAAGCGTTCTTCCCGGCGACCCTGGAACTGGCGGTCAGCGCACTGTTTCTGGCGATTGTGCTCGGCATTCCGCTGGGCGTGTTGTCGGCGGTGTACCGCAATAAATTTCCGGATCATCTGGTGCGTCTGCTTTCCGTGCTCGGCATTTCCACGCCTGCGTTCTGGCTGGGACTGGGCGTCATCATCCTGTTCTACGGGCATCTGAACCTGCTGCCGGGCGGCGGAAGGCTGGATGACTGGATGGATCCGCCCGCCAATATCACCGGCTTTTATGTGCTCGATTCCCTGCTGACCGGTAACCGGGACGCCTTCTGGAACAGCCTGCAACATCTGGCGATGCCTGCGCTGACGCTGGCGTTTGTACACATGGGGATCGTGGCGCGGCAAATTCGCTCGGCGATGCTTGAGCAACTGAGTGAAGACTACATTCGGACGGCGCGGGCTAACGGGTTGTCACGCTGGCGGGTGATCCTGAGCCACGCCTTGCCGAACGCGCTGATCCCGTCGGTCACCGTGCTTGGGCTGGCGATGGGCGATTTGTTGTATGGCGCGGTGCTGACCGAAACGGTGTTTGCCTGGCCGGGTATGGGCGCGTACGTGGTGAATTCGATTCAGGCGCTGGATTTCCCGGCGGTGATGGGTTTTGCGGTGGTGGTGTCGTTTGCCTACGTCATCGTCAATTTATGCGTCGATTTACTGTATGTGTGGATCGATCCGCGCATCGGCCGTGAGGGGTGAGCCAATGTCTGTGATTGAACCGGGCGTCAATAATCCTCGGGCCGACATCGTGGCGCCAGATGTCAAACCGCGCTTTGCCAACTGGCGGCGCACATTCTATCTGCTGAGCCGCAGTCCGCTGACGATGTTAGGGCTGGCGATCATGCTGATTGTGCTTTTCATCATGATCTTTTCGCCGTGGCTGGTGCCGCACGATCCTAACGCCATCAGCCTGACTGACCGCTTGCAGGCACCTTCCGCGCTGCACTGGTTTGGGACTGATGAAGTCGGGCGGGATCTGTTCAGTCGTGTGCTGATAGGTAGCCAGCAATCCGTAGCCGCCGGGCTGGCGGTGGTGATCATCGCGGGCACGACAGGCTCGTTGCTTGGCTGTTTTTCCGGCGTGGTCGGCGGTGTGGTGGATGCGCTGATTATGCGCTGTATGGACATCATGCTGTCGGTGCCGTCGCTGGTATTAACCATGGCGCTGGCCGCCGCGCTCGGGCCGAGTTTGTTTAACGCCATGCTGGCGATTGCGGTGGTGCGCATTCCGTTTTATGTGCGGCTGGCGCGCGGTCAGACGCTGATGCTGCGTCATCAGGCTTATATGCAGGCTACGCGGACGTTCGGCGCGTCACGCTGGCATCTCATTACCTGGCACGTGCTGCGCAATGTGATGCCGCCGCTGGTGGTGCAGGCTTCTCTGGATATCGGTACCTCGATTCTGATGGCGGCAACGTTAGGGTTCATCGGCCTGGGCGCTCAGCAACCGACCGCAGAGTGGGGCGCGATGGTCTCCAACGGCCGCAATTATATTCTCGATCAATGGTGGTATTCAGCCTTTCCAGGTGTGGCAATTCTGATTACCGCCACCGGTTTTAACCTGTTCGGCGACGGTCTGCGCGACCTGCTGGATCCGAAAAGCAGAGGGCGCTGAGATGACTGAACAATCCCAGGCGCCGGTACTGGAAATCGACAATCTGCAACTGGTCTTTCCGGTTTACGGCGGAGAAGTGAAAGCGCTGAATCAGGTGTCGCTTTCAGTGAACGCTGGCGAAATCGTCGGCGTGGTCGGTGAATCCGGCTCAGGCAAATCGGTCACGGCGATGATGGCGATGCGCCTGCTGCCACCTGACGGTTTTACCGTGACCGGCGGTGCGTTACGCATGCTCGGCACCGACGTGATTCACGCCAGTGAGGAGCAGATGCGCACATTGCGCGGCGCGCGCGTGGCGATGATTTTCCAGGAGCCGATGAACGCCCTGAATCCGACGCGTAAAATTGGCCGTCAGATGTGCGAAGTCATTTGTCTGCACCAAAAACTCAGCAAGGCACAGGCGTGGCAAAAAGCCATCGGCCTGCTGCAGGACATGCAGATTGCCGATGCGGAGCAGGTGATGTCACGTTATCCGTTCGAACTCTCCGGTGGTATGCGTCAGCGTGTGCTGATCGCCATGGCATTTTCCTGCGAGCCGGAGCTGATTATCGCCGATGAACCGACCACGGCGCTGGATGTTACGGTGCAGCGTCAGGTTTTGCGTTTGCTCCAGCGCAAAGCCCGTGCCAGCGGAACCGCCGTGTTATTTATCACTCACGATATGGCGGTGGTGTCCCAGTTGTGCGACCGGGTGTACGTGATGTACGCCGGACACGTCATTGAAAGCGGCAACACGACGGATGTGATCGACACGCCGTCGCATCCGTATTCCATCGGATTATTACAGGCGGCACCGGAAAACGGCGAGCCGCGCAGCCTGCTGAAAGCCATTCCGGGCACGGTGCCGAATCTGGCAAAACTGCCGCAGGGCTGTGCGTTTCGTGGCCGCTGCAATCATGCCGATGACCGCTGCATTGCGACACCGGCGCTGGCCTCGTTGCCGCATTTTCCGCAGCAATCTGTTGCGTGCTGGCATCCGCAGCGTTATGCCGGCGACATCCACATTCAACGCATTGAGGAGCATTCCTGATGATGGCTGAGGCACTGGTAGAGTTGCAGGATGTGCGCGTGCGGTTCGCGGCCAGTTATAACTGGCGCGGCAAACCCACCAGTTATGTGCATGCGCTGAACGGGCTGGATCTCAATATTATCCGCGGCGAAACGTTAGGCATTGTCGGCGAATCCGGTTGCGGGAAAAGCACGCTGGCGCAGTTGCTGATGGGGCTGCAAAAGCCGAGCAGCGGCGAAGTGCACCGTGCACGCCATGACAATTCCTGGTTCGGCTCCGGTATGCAAATGGTGTTTCAGGACCCGCAATCGTCGCTGGATCCGCGTCTGCCGGTCTGGCGGATCATCACCGAACCGGTGTTCGTGCAAAAACACAACAGCAGCCGCGAGCGTCGTGAACTGGCTGCGACGCTGGCAGAGCAGGTGGGGATCCGCAGGGAATACCTCGACCGTCTGCCGCATGAGTTTTCCGGCGGTCAGCGTCAGCGTATTTCTATCGCCCGTGCGCTGTCTTCAGAGCCAGACATCATCGTGCTGGATGAGCCGACCTCGGCGCTGGATATTTCAGTGCAGGCGCAAATCCTTAATTTGCTGGTGGAACTGCAACGCCAGCGCAACCTGACTTATGTGCTGATTTCTCACAATGTGTCGGTTGTTCGCCACATGAGTGACCGCGTGGCGGTGATGTATCTCGGGCAAATTGTCGAGCTGGGCACTGCGGAAAAAGTATTGTCCGAACCGCAACATCCTTACACCCGTCTGCTGCTGGATTCGGTTCCCCGCGCCGGTCGTCAGCTTGATGAAGGGATAGTCGATAAGAAAGGTGAATTACCCAGCAACCGTAACCTGCCGATGGGATGTTACTTCCGCGAACGTTGTCCGCTGGCCGGGGATGGTTGTCAGATGCCGCAGGATCTTGTGCATGGGGCGGGCGGCGTGGTGGCGAGGTGTCATCGGGTTATGCCGGAGCGGGTGTAGTTTTTAGCTCCTCCCCCTGCGAAGGGAAGGAAGCACGCCAGTTAAATCTGACCAGAGTTTGGTTTTAGCTCCTCCCCCTGCGAAGGGAAGGAAGCACGCCGGTTAAATCTGACCAGAGTTTGGTTTTAGCTCCTCCCCCTGCGAAGGGGGAGGCGGGGAGGGGGTATTAATGGCGAAACGATTGTTGAAGTATCCGCCGGGTAAAAACGTGCCAAAGCAAACTTCAACGCTATGATTTCTCTGTAATACCCCACCCCAACCCTCCCCTTCGCAGGGGAGGGAGTTGACCGGTTTTCTCCTCCGGTCAGGTGAGAAAGGGACAACTTATTTTCGTAAAAGATCTACTGTCCTCCCCCAGTCAAACGGCTCCAGATCCGAATACCTGATCCCCTTCGCGGCCAGCGCATCCACCAGCCCCTGCTGGGCAAGTACGGTTCCCCGGCTCAGGTTGGGCGCGACGCCGACGTCTTCCAGTGTTTTCACCACTTCACGCATTTCCTCGGCGCGGCGCTTGCCGTGTTCAGCGATGCGGCTGATAAGATAATGCGGAAACGGTCCGTCCCAGCCCAGTGACGGAAAGCTGGCGTGCAACGAGGCGAGCACTTCTTTCTCGACGCCGTACTGACGTGCGGCGCTCAGGCATTCGGCGGTCAGCGCTTCCAGGCCTTTTATCATCACACTGCGGCACATTTTTATCGCCGAGGCTTCTCCGACGGTGTTGCTGTGAACTTTGCTGTTAAATCCGTTTTCATTCAGCCATTCATTGATCGCGTAAACATGTGTGCCGCCCAGCAGTAACGGGGTTTTCAGCCTTGCAGGCGGATAGGGGGCCATGACGGCGACATCAATGTAATTGCCACCCGCCTGCTCAATCAGCGCCATCGCTTCGCGTTTGGTGTGCGGCGAAACTGAATTCAGATCGAGAAAGAACTGACCGGGTGCGAGATGCCGGGCGACGGCACCGGCCACATTCAACGCTTCGGCGGCGGTCACAGCGGAGAAAATGATCTGACTGCCTTTCACGGCGTCTTCCGGTGACGGCGCAAAATGCACTCCGGCGTCACGGGCGCGCTGCCGGATAACCGCTGAATCTGTCAGCTTATCAAACGCCACGATATCCGGTGCCGGATTTTGCTTTTTCAGATCCGTTGCCAGAATGGTGCCCACTTCGCCGAGGCCGATGAGGGTAATGCGGGTCACGTTATTCATGATGAGATCCCTGTTGATCGTCCTGATGACCCTCCCAGACGCTGGCGGGGATGGCGACACGGCCTTCAAAAATCAGCCTTGCGGTACGTAACAGGGCACAGCCAGCCAGCCGTTCTGCCCCTGTTTTTGTCGGATCGAGTTGTAATTCCACGCTGAATTCCCCGGCCGGATGTTCCACGCTGATTAAAGGCGTGTTGCCGGACGGCGTATGTGCCAGCCCTTCGGTGATGCTGCCGGGGATCAGGCAGGCGCTGGCGACGCTGACCGCGCCGAGTACGCCAATCGAGGCGTGGCAGCGATGCGGAATAAACGTCCGGCTGGAGATGGCACCGCCATTTCGCGGTTCGGCAATTAATGTCATTTTTGGCACGGTGCGCTGCGTGACATCGCCGAGTTTCATTTTCGGGCCCGCCTGTAAGCGGATGGATTCGAGGCGTTTTTTCAGCTCCGTGTCTGCATCCAGCTGTTCACGGCTTTCATAACCACTGCGCCCGAAATCGGCGGCGCGCAGCAGAATAACGGGCATGCCATTATCGATGCAGGTGACGTCGATACCGTCAAACGTGTCACGGGCGTTACCGGTCGGCAGCAACGCGCCACAACTGGAACCGGCGATATCGGCGAATTCCACGCTGATTTTGGCCGCAGTGCCGGGTACGCCGTCAATGCGCAAATCACCCTGATAGCACACCTGCGCGTCTTTTACCGGCACATGAGCGGTCGCAATCTGGCCGGTGTTTTCCATGAAGATCCGCACCGGGGTAATCCCTTCAACCGCGCTCAGCAGTTGCCTTTCAATGGCGAACGGGCCAACGGCAGCCAGGATATTGCCGCAGTTTTGTCCGTAATCCACCACGGCTTTATCGACATTAACCTGCGCAAAAAGATAATCGACGTCGGCGTCAGGGCGTGCCGAAGGGCGGATAATCGCCACTTTGCTGGTCAGCGGATCGGCGCCGCCAAGGCCATCAATCTGGCGCGGATCGGGGGAACCCATCGCCGCCAGCAGCACATTGTCGCGTAAGGCCTGCTCGTGCGGTAAATCGTCCGCCAGAAAAAATGCGCCTTTTGACGTCCCGCCGCGCATCAGCAGGCAGGGGATTCGGGTCTGCGGCATATCGGCTCCTCAGCGCCTTGCGGCATTTTCCAGTTCTTCCAGCGAATCGAAATACTTCAGGCCTTTTTCTGCCAGACGCGGGCGCATATTGTAGATATCCAATCCGAGTTCACCGTCTGCCATCCTGGCACGTTTACTTTCTTCCAGCGCTTCACGCTCACGGCTGGCCTGTGCCACTTGCGCGACCTCTTGGCGGGGGATGACCACAACGCCGTCATCATCGGCCACAATGGCATCGCCCGGATTCACTAACTGTCCGGCGCAAACCACCGGCACGTTCACGGAGCCGAGCGTTTCTTTGATCGTACCCTGCGCGTGAACGGCCCGTGACCAGACGCGGAAACCCATATCTCGCAGCGTTTTGGTATCACGCACGCCGAGATCGGCAATCAGCCCGACCACGCCGCGCGCTTTCAGTGACGTTGCCAGCAAATCGCCGAAGAAGCCGTCGGAACAGGGCGAGGTTGGCGCAACCACCAGAATATCGCCCGGCTGACACTGTTCCACTGCCACATGGAACATCCAGTTATCGCCCGGTGCGGTGAGCACGGTGACGGCGCTGCCGGAAATCGCACAATCCTGCTGTATCGGACGGATGCCCGCATCCAGCAAGCCTTTGCGACCCTGCGCTTCATGTACCGTCGCCACGCCAAAAGCCGCCAGTGCCGATACATCTGCTTTATTTGCCCGTGGAATATGGCGAACCACGACGCCTTTTTTGCCGACCAGACTCATGCTAAATCCTCCGTCACTCGCGGGAAGAGGCTCTGATAGCCTTCGCCGTAAACGATGTGTTTGGCGCTGGTGATCCCGACGTTACGTTTGGCCTGCACGCCGCGCTGTTGGGCGACGCGGGTATAGTATTTCCACAGATGTTCCTGACCGGCCATGCATTGAATGGCCTGATATTTCTTGTCCCAGACATCAGTGATATCGAGCAGAACATCGGGTTTCCAGTCGCACTGTTCCGGCTGATGTGGTTCAAAACAGTAAACCGGGGGTGCACCGACAATGGTTTCGCCCGGCTTATAGCCTTCTGCCTGCGCGATAATCCGCGCTTCCTGTGCCAGATGCGTCGCCATCGGGTGATCGTAGTTGTACGGGTCTTTCAGCGAATGGGTCAGCACAAAATGCGGCTGTACGCGGCGGTAAACATCGGCCAGACGGAACAACGATTCCTTGTCGGCGCGCAGCGGATAATCGCCCATATCGAAAAACTCGACACTGGCCCCGAGGATTTCGGCGGCGGCCATGGCTTCTTCGCGGCGTGATGCTTTCACGACTTCTTCGGTCATATTGCCTTTGCGCCACAGTTTGGCAGACTCACCGCGTTCACCAAACGACAGGCAAACGATGTGCACGGCGTAACCGGCCTGAGTATGTCTGGCGATGGCGCCACCCGCACGCCAGACGAAATCGGCAGAGTGGGCACTGACGACTAATGCACTTTTAGTGTTCTCTTTTTTTGGCTGAGTCATGGAGATGTCCTTGGTTTTTTGTTCTCAAAAAGTCTGAGTTCCATGCTGTCAGTCTGAGTCTGCGACGGGTAATTCATTTGATTGCAGGGGGTATGCGTTTTATTTATATTGCAGGGAAAGGTCACGCAAAAAAAGCTGAAGGGAGAAGGGGATGGCAGAGTCTGAGATGCTGAGTAACCTGATGCAAATACGGGCATTTTGTCAGGTGGTCGACCAGGGAAGTGTATCCCGCGCGGCTGATGAGCTGTACCGCACGCAATCTGCGGTAACACGGGCGATACGGGATCTGGAACAGTCCCTCGATGTTCCGCTGTTTGAACGTCATGCCAACGGCATGCTACTGACGGATTTCGGTAAATGCGTGCTGCCGCGTGCGCGACGTGCGATTGCCGAATTGCGGCAGATCCCCTCACAGCTGGCGAAATTACAGGGCAAAAGCGGGCAAAGGCGCGGGGATACCGAACCGCTGTATCTGTTTAACGTCCGGCGTCTGCAAATTTTTATCTCTCTGTGTAAAACCCGGCATATGCAGACGGTCGCCACGCTGCTCGGCCTCAGCCAGCCCGCGGTCAGTGCTGCGCTGAAAGTACTGGAAAACGGTGCCGGTGTTGCGCTGCTGGAACGCACACCGCATGGCATGATGCCTTCACTTGCGGGGCAGGATATCGTGCCGAACCTGCGTCGTGCGCTTAATGAATTGCGTCATATTCCCGCCGACATTGCCGCCCGTCGCGGTGTGCTGGAAGGCACTGTGCAGGTTGGCGCTTTGCCACTCGGGCGCACGCGCTTACTGCCGCAGGCGATTATCGGCCTGACGCAGCGCTACAGCGGCGTGAAAGTGGTGACCAACGAAAGTGCCTTCAGCGCACTGGCGTCCGAGCTGCGGTCCGGCGAAGTGGACTTTATTTTTGGCGCGCTGAGATCCCGTGATTATGCGGCTGATATGGCAACAGAAACATTGTTTACCGAAAGCATGGTGATTCTGGCGAGAAAAGGACATCCGTTGCTGGCAGAAAATGTCACGCAGGAAACTCTGCGCGAGGCGCGCTGGGTGTTGCCGCGTGCTGAAACCCCGGCAAGACACCTGCTGGATAACAGTTTTGCCGCCATGGGGATACCGCCGCCGGACCCGGTGGTGGAAAGCGGTGATCTGGGGATTGTGCGTGGGCTGCTGCTCGGTTCGGACATGCTGGCAGCAGTATCAGCCCGCCAGCTTGAGCATGAGCTTGAATCCGGCGAACTGGTTAAACTGCCGCTGGATCTGGCCGATACGCACCGCGCCATTGGCCTGACCTTCCGCGCCGGAAGTCTGCTTTCACCTGCCGCAGAGGCGCTGGTGATGGAGATCAGAAAAGTGTGTGGCAACCCCATTTTCATATGAAAATTTTGATTACGGGTAATTATCGTGTGTGAAATATGAACGATGTTGTTATGTGCTTTGGGTTTTGGGTCATTATTATCCTTAATACAAACAGGATGAATTCCGGTTCGTTGTATAAACAAAATACCTGTATCAGATCGCCCTCGTTTTACAGGCCCTGTCAGTATTGGGAATTCTCTAATTTTTAAGACAAGGTTACGTTTGTGTCTGTTTTGTACATGAATGGCCTGTCATTTTAAGGTAAGATGTCCGCCCTTGTGAAGGGAATGCCTGTTTTTTGATAAACCTTGTATAAATATGTGTTGAGAAATAAAGGTTGAATATTGCTCTCGCGGTTTGAGGGCTGTGAAGAGACTGGACTATGATAACTAAAGAAAAAGAAGTTATTAATAAAAAGAAAATAGTGCTTGTGACAGATTTACTTATCGGGCGTGGCGGCATGGAAAACGTGACCAGCCAGGTAATATCAGCACTCAAAAAGAGTGAAGAGTTTGAGGCGGGTTTTTTCGTCATCAATAGTGGTGAAAAGACGTACTCAAAATCTTGGCTCGATAATGCCGTGCTATTTGAAAGTGTCTGCACACTACGAAATAAAAAAGTAAAAAACTTCATACATACTCTGCGGCTTCTCTTATTTATCAGAAAATATAAACCAGAACATGTCATTACACTTAATACAATACCCAGCTTAATGGCACGTCGTGCAATTACCTTTTCTGCGCATAAGACTGTTTTATCGACATGGATGCATCTTCCACCCCGGGAGCGGTATCGCCCGCATTATCTGTTATCAGCAGAACATCATTTTGCGATCAGCGATGAAATAAAAAATCAACTGACAGAGTTGGGTGTCGACAAAAATAACGTCGATGTGGTTTTTAACCCCGTGAAAAAAACGGATACGGTTATTTTAAGACCCGAGTCGCTCAGAATCCTCTACATCGGCAGAATACATTTTGAAAGACAAAAGCAGTTAAAAGATCTCTTTGATTCGCTTGCCCGGGTCAATGTCCGCTGGTCATTAGATATCGTGGGAGATGGTGAAGATTTGGCCATATGTCAATCTTATACGCAACAGTCGGGGATTTCTGATCAGATTACCTGGCATGGATGGCAAAGTGCCCCCTGGGAATATGTCGAAAATAATATCAAAGAAGTCACTTGCCTGGTCATGACGTCTAATTTCGAAGGCTTCCCGCTTGTGCTGCTGGAAGCGATATCCCGGGGAATATATTGCGTCTCCTCTGATTGTATCAGCGGTCCGTCAGAAATAATTGAAAACAATATTAATGGGCAACTTTATCCGCAAAATGACATTATTACGCTTTCTCAAATCATTAATAAAATAGGCAGTGATCGGGTATTGCCAGAGCAGGCCGTGATAAAGGAAAGTATCGGGAAGTTTTACGAAGATGCGTATATGAATAATTTTAAGAATATTCTTAATAAGATTGCTGAGGGAAAAGATGAATAGCAAATCTGCTACAGCTCCTTTGAAAATAATTGTTAATGCATCAGTTATTGCTCTTTGCATTTCACTTTCATTGAGCATGTTTATTACCGGATGGCCACAAAAAATATTCTATGTTGTTTCTTACGTCAGTTTTTTTACCACTTTATATGCTATTTACAAAAAGGATATCTCATTTAAGAATGAACATTTTTATCTGGTGATGTTCTTTTCATTGTTTTTTTTAGCCGCAGTCCGTTTTGTCTGGGCAATGATGCTAAAGCATAATGGCATAGATCCCTCGCCGACGAGCGCAGGCATCATTAACAATTATTTAGTAGGGAGCAAAAGGATCCTGCTGGGTGCTTTTGTCATCTTATGTCTTTCTGTGTATGGTTCGCTGACAACTCAAAAAACTATATTCTTAAGTAAAGTAATAATCGTGGTGGGGTTGATTGTTACGCTGGGCTTCGGGTTACATGAACATTTTTATACCGTGAATGACCGGATAAAACTGACGACTGATGCATCGTCAATGTCCTCTTATATGATTATTTTCATATACGCGGCTTATCTGGGGTTAAGCCGGTTAGAAAATCATCGTTATTCAAAATGTGTGGATCTAGGGGCTTTTATACTGACCTTTATCCTCCTGTATTTATGTGGGACAAGAATTACCATTCTCGCTCTCATATTCCTTAAGCTTACCTTTATATTTTTAGAGTATAAAATAGACTTAAGAAAAAATTGGCAGATGGCGGGGTTGGTCGTGCTCGCTATTGTGACGATTTTAGGCATCACCGGGCATCGCTGGGCCCAGGGTATTAATGATATCCAGAAATATGATGTACAAAGTTCAACATCACTGGGGGCCAGGGTGGCGATCTGGCAAAGTGGTATATACCTGTTACATCACCATATTGGTTTTACTACGCCTGATGAGAGAACCACGTTGGCCAGAGCGTTTATCAAAACGCATCATCCGGAAAACACGGAAGGCTATACCAATGTTCAATATAATATGCACAACGAATTTCTTGAGGTCACTACACTTCAGGGATTATTAGGAACGTTTTCCTTATTGCTGCCTTATCTGGTTTTAATCTATGGGTGGGTGAGGAAAGTTAATATTAAAGGCATGGTGCTACCATTTATTGCTTTATTCGTTACCGGACTGACGGATTCAGTGATTCTTTATGATCAGACAGCAACATTGTTTGTCATGTCGCTGGCAGTCTGCTGTATTGGTATTCGAAAATCTGCTGAATAACATGCCTGAAATATAAGGATTCACACTCTGAATCCTTATATTATTTAAGTTTTTTTCCAAAAATCTGCTTTATTTATTCAGATTCACCACAGCCTGTCTGATCGCATATTCATAGCCCTGAATGCCAAAACCGCAGATTACGCCGACGGCAACGTCGGAAAGGAATGAATGGTGGCGGAAGGCGTCGCGTTTATGCACGTTGGTGATATGCACTTCGTACAGCGGCAGGCTGACGGCGGTCACGGCGTCGCGGATGGCGACGGACGTGTGCGTCCACGCAGCGGCGTTGAGCACAATCGCGTCCACTTTGCCACGGCATGCCTGAATGCGGTCAATCAGATCTCCTTCGTGATTGGTCTGGAAGAATTCGATTTTTGCGCCGCAGTTTTCGCCAGTCTGATGACAAAGCTTTTCGATGGTCGCCAGCGTGTCGTGACCGTAGGTTTCCGGTTCACGGGTGCCCAGTAAATTGAGATTCGGGCCGTTGAATACGGCAATGTTGTAGTTCATCAGTGTCTGCCTTTTTTCAGTAATCCGTAAATCCAAACAAATCTTTCGGGGTCTGCCACAAAATCTGCTGGCGGATCTTTTCATCAGGAAATAATTGTCCGACCAGCATCAGTAACGTACCGAGATCCATCCGGTGCTCCGCCCGCAGGAACGGCCAGTCGGAACCCCACATGCAATGCTCCGCGCCGAAGGCATCCAGCAGGGCGTGCTGGTAGGCGTGCCCGTCCTGATACGGGAAAGGCTGACGGCTGAATTTCGCTAAGCCTGAGAGTTTTACCCAGGCTCTTTGCTGGTCAGCGAGGCTGAGCAGTGCCTGAAAAGCCGGTTGTTGCAGCCCCTGCGTGACGTCAGGTCGCCCGGAGTGATCAATCAGCAGCCGTGCGCGGGTACGGTTAATCAGCGGCAACAATGCCAGAAGCTGATCGTTTTGCACCTGAATGGCGGCGAACATATCCAGTTCGGCAAGACGCCCCATCAGGCCGTCGAGATGCAAAAACGGCTCCGTGCCGAGCATCGCGACGTTCATGGCAATTCCGACCACACCGGCATTTTTCAGGTTTACAAGCCGCTCAATGCCGATGTCAAACGGCACCACGGCAATGCCTTTGAAGCGCCCGTTGCCTTTTGCCAGCGCATCCAGCAGACACGCACTGTCGGTGTTATATCCCGAGGTCGGGCCGACAATCAGCGAGTGGCGGATGTTGTACGCCTGCATCACGGCACGGTAATACTCGGTGGTGCCAATCTCGTGACCTTCCGGACGATACGGCGTGTCCGGAAGGTACGGAAAGCGCGCCGGATCAAACACGTGGTGATGGGTGTCGATCTTGGGTTGCTCAAAAATTGTCATGCTTTCGCTTTACCTGCTACTGAATAGAGAACTTGCTGATTGCGGGTTTTCTGGAATTCTTCCAGCGATTCGCCCCGCATCGCGGAATAAATATGTAAGTTGGACACACCGACTACCGCGCCGAGTTTTTCCAGCAGAAAGAAACTGACGCCGTAATGGATCATGCCGCGCCAGTCGAGTTCGCGCAGCAGTTGCTGTTCCTCGTCCGTCAGCTTGTTTTCGGTAAACAGCGCATGTTGATCGATAAGAAAACGTTCACGCCATGCAGGCTGGATCAGACGGTGCAGGAAACGGTTGATGCGCAACGCTTTCAGACTGCGTGCCTGGGTGAACGGATAGGTGCCCGGCAGCTTTTCAACGCCCGCCATTTGTTGCGCGATTTTGTCACGCTGGCGCTGTTGCACATCATACGGTGCTTCACGCGACTGATTTTCGAGGATCAGCGTGGCGATACCGGTCATCGACGGCAGGTAATAAGCCTGATGCAGTTTCTTCACATTGGCTGACAGCGCACCACGCATCACCAGCCACATGATCACTTCCGCGCCTTCCATGCCGCCCAGCGTGGCGAATTCGGCCAGCGTCATTTCGGTCAGACGTTCCGGGTCGTTGACGATCATATCGACAAACTGCTCATCCCAGTCCGGGTTGTTAAACCCGCAGCGTTCGCCGTGAACCTGATGCGACACGCCGCCGGTGGCGACAATCGCCACGTTTAAATCTTCCGGGAAACTTTCAATCGCACGGCGCAGCGCCTGACCGAGTTTGTAGCAGCGGCGGGCGGTGGGAATAGGGAACTGTAATACGCCGATTTGCAGCGGAACGATTTGTGTCGGCCAGCCGCCTTCATGCGGGAGAAGGGCGGAAAGCGGCGAGAACAAACCGTGATCCAACGGCTTATCCTGGAAGAACGACATATCGAATTCATCCGCCATCAGGCTGGCACCGATATGCTGAGACAGCGCCGCATGGCCTTTGACCGCAGGCAGGTCACGCGGGCCGCCGCCTTCATCGGCCACTTCATACTGCTCGTCGATACCTAACGTAAAGGCGGAATAGTGATCGAAGAAGAACGAGGTCACGTGGTCGTTGAAAATGTAGACCAGCACGTCCGGTTTTTTCTCATCCAGCCATTTTTGCATCGGCGCAAAGCTCTCGAAAATCGGCACCCAGGCGCTTTCTTCCTGCTTGTTATGGTCAACCGCAAAACCGATGGTCGGGGTATGTGAAACTGCTAAACCGCCTATGATTTTCGCCATCTTAAATCCTCAATACTTTTTGTAGGGTAACTGCGACACGCACGTCGCGCCGCATTATTTATGGTGATGAATATGTTTCTAATTATCAGGTGGCTAATCCGGAGACTAGCGGATATTCATGGTGCGCGACAACTCCGGGATGTCAGTAATATCAACGCCTTTGATCATCTCGGCCGGGTGCGCCGCGCGGTGTAAAAGAATGCTCAGCCCCGCCAGCAACGCAGGCAGCGCCAGAATAATAAAGATCATGTTTTGGCCGGAGAAAACGCCCAGCAGAACGCCGCCCATCGATGAGCTGATAATCGCGCCGCTGCGGCCGATACCGTGCATCCAGCAGACGCCGGTGGCACGCATTTCGGTCGGATAGAAGGCCGGAGAAAACGCCTGCAAACCGGTCTGTGCGCCGTTAATACACACACCGCTGATGAACACCAGCAGGGCGAGAATATCCGGGCCAAAGTTGCCAATACCTTGCGACAGCAGGCTGACCACGCCCATCATGTAGAAACCCGCAATGACACGTTTGGCGGTGAATCTGTCCATCAGCCCGCCGACCATCAGGCCGCCGAAAGTGCCGCCCAACTGGAACAAACCGGCGACGATAGCCGCGCGTTCCAGCGAGAAACCGCCGTTACGCATAATGGTTGGCAACCAGCCGTTGAGCAGATAAATCACGAACAGGCCCATGAAGTAAGTGACCCACAACACCATCGTGCCTTTGGCGTAGCCGTTGGTGAAAAGCTGGAATACTTTGGCCTTTTTCTGGATAACCGGTGCCTTGAGCACAAATTTGGTTCCTTCGCTGAAAACACCCCCGGCGCGGGTCAGCACTTTGGCAATTTTTTCTTTCGCGACGTTACGCACCACCATGTACATGGCGGATTCCGGCAGGATCCACAGCAGTAACGGCAGCATCAGCAGCGGCAAAATCCCACCGGCAAAAATTACTGCTTTCCAGCCAAAGTGCGGCAACAGACCGGCCGCGACAAATCCCCCCGCGCCGGAACCGACGTTAAAGCCGCTGTACATCACAGTGATCATCAGGCTGCGGCGGCGTTCGGGCATGTATTCCGACACCAGCGTCACGGTATTAGGCATGACCGCGCCTAAGCCGAGACCGGTGAGAAAACGCAGGATTGCCATTTCCATCGGCGTGCGGGCAAAGGTACTCAGCAGACTGAACAGGGCAAAACACAGAATCGACCACATCAGCACCCGCTTGCGGCCAAAGCGATCCGCGTTCGGTCCGGCAATCAGCGCGCCGATCGCCACGCCAAACATGGCGGCACCCAGGATCGGCCCCATTTCCGCACGGCTGATGCCCCAGTCTTCGATCAGCGCCGGGGCGATAAAGCCCATCACCGCGGCGTCATAACCGTCGAACATGATGATGATGAAACACAGTGACAAAACCACCCATTGATATTTCGATATCGGGCGTTCATCTATCCACGTTTTCACATCCACGATGGTGTTGTTGCTCATAGGGTACGCTCTCTGTTTTTTTTATTAATATGTGATCGGATTAAAACTTTGAACAAAATTTCACTGACCGGTTAAGCACAGAAAACGGCCGTGAGAGGTTTTTATAAGTGTTATTTTATTTATTAAACAGTAAGTTGGTTATCAATTGTTGTGTTTCCTGATAACCAACTTAGGGGCTGCAAAGCATGCTGTCTGCCATAAAATCATTATGCAGGTATGAGTTTTATTTATAGGGGGTGTACGGAAAGAGCGGCAGACAGGCTGCCGTCAGGAGAGTTTCATGCAAGGGAAGTGAGTCGGGAACGTCCAGCAGGCCAGAATGCTATGCCGGCATATCCCGGAAGCAGTCGTTATCGAGGGTAATTATGGCGATTTTCTGCACCGGGCCACGCATGTTGACCTGAAAGTCGCCGCTGAAACTGATGGCGAGTTTTCCGCCCGGCATCTGTACCGTGACATGGTCATCCACCAGCCCGAGTTTGCGCATCGCGCTGGCTGCCGCGCAACTGCTGCTGCCGGAAGCCAGCGTATAACCCGCGCCGCGCTCCCAGATACCGATGCTGATATTATTGCGATCAAGGACTTGCGCGAACTGCACGTTGGTACGTTTCGGGAAAATCGCCAGCGTTTCAATCTCTGAGCCGAGTTGCTTTACTAAATCCAGATCCAGTTTGTCCACCCGGATCACGCAGTGCGGATTGCCCATGGATACCAGCGTCGCACTGAGATTATGCCCGCCCGCGACGATGGGTAGCGCGAGAGCTTCATCGCCTTCTACACTGGCGGGTAAAGCGGCTGGCGAGAATTTTGCCTGCCCCATATCCACGATCACCTGATGGGCGCCGTCGGTGACTTCGCAACGTACTTGCCCGCCCGGTGTATTCACCAGAAACGGCTCATGCGCGACGCGGCCAATATCAAACAGATAACGGGCGTAAATACGCAGACCGTTGCCGCTTTTCTCAGCTTCTGAACCGTCAGGATTGATAATACGCAGGGAGGGGATATCTGCATCGTCATTGTCGATCAGCAAACCGTCGGAACCGATGCCGTAATGACGATCGCAGATGCGCCGGATTTGCTGGTTACTGAGCAGGGCGGCGACGCGGTGATGGCAGACCAGATAATCGTTACCCAGTCCGTGATAGCGGTGAAAAATCATAATGGCAGCTCCGGAATTATTTATTATTGTTATAAATATCATTAACAGGAAATACCAGAATTTACTTTTAACCCATGTCTGCCATAAAAAAGGAGTTGTTTATGCAGTCTTTTACCGTCCCCGTTGCATCGCCGCCGCTGGCTATCACCACATCGCGACTGATTTTGCGCCAGTGGCAGGATAAAGATTTTGAACCTTTTGCCGCCATGAACGCTGATCCGCAGGTGATGGAATTTTTCCCGTCAGTGCTGGGCCGTGAAAAAAGTGATGAAATGGCGATCCGCTGTCGGGATTTGATCACTGAACGTGGGTGGGGGATCTGGGTGGTTGAGTTACGTGAAACCGGCGAGTTTATGGGCTTCGTCGGGTTGCATACACCGGGATATAACCTGCCGTTCAACCCGTGCGTTGAAGTCGGCTGGCGTTTACGGGCGGATGCGTGGGGACAGGGTTTTTGCACCGAAGCTGCCCGCGCTGCGCTGGATGCCGGGTTTATTCAGCTAGGGCTCAACGAAATTGTGGCATTTACAGCGCTGCCGAATGTCCGCTCACAGGCAGTGATGAAAAAGCTGGGAATGGTGTGCGATCCCGAAGAGAACTTCATGCATCCGGTGATTGAGGAAGGGCACTGGTTGCGGGAACATTGTTTGTATCGGCTAAAACGGGTCTGACTCCCTCCCCTGCGAAGGGGAGGGTTGGGGTGGGGTATTAAAGATAAATCAGTGGGATACGTGACCACGCAGGCCTTTGTTTCAATACTTAAAACCCCCTCCCTGCCTCCCCCTTCGCAGGGGGAGGAGTTGAAACCAAAACTGTACGGCCATTGCAGGGAAAGGATCAAACAACTAACTCTGCATCCTCCCCAGTACCGATGCCCCCACTAATCCGCCGTCGGTCAAAAATTTCCCCGGTATCAGCAACGGTTCTGCATAAGTGTGCAGCACCCCCCCGCGTACTTTCACATCCAGTGCGGCGATAAGTTCTTTTGCCGAGGCCAGCCCGCCGCCCGCGACGATACGGGAAGGGCCGAGGATGTTGACCAGCAGCGCCAGCGGTTCGGCGACCAGTTCCAGCCAGGCATTCACGGTCAGCGAACAGTCGGGATGCCCGTTCAGCCAGCCGGTGACAATCTCCAGACTGGTATTTTGCTGGCTGTGAAAATGCTGATGCAAACGTTCCATGCCACGCGCACCGCCGAGCATATCGAGGCAGCCAGTCTGGCCGCAGCCACATTTCAGGCGCGGAACGGCGTATTTTTTGTTGTCAATCGTCAGTTCCGTGCGGGTAATCGCCCCGTGTCCCCATTCGCCGGTGACGCCGCCGTGACCGCGGACGAGCTGGCCGTTGATCACCAGTCCTCCGCCGACGCCGGTACCTAAAATAATCGCCGCCACGACGGACTGATGTTGTGCGTTACCGGCATGGGCTTCAGCGAGGGCAAAACAATCTGCATCGTTGGCGGCGGTGACCGGGCGGTCCAGCGCAGCACTGAGATCTTGCGCCAGAGAATGTCCGGTGAACGCGGGAATGTTGGTGGCCAGCATTTCGCCGGTTTGGGGGGAGACCAGCCCGGCGGTGGAAATCGCCAGTGGTGTGCCAGCCGGTAAATCAGCACCATACGTGTCGATCAGATTTTGCATGGCGTTAACGAAATCATTCCATGAGGCAACGGGTGTCGGCACTTTGCCGCATTCTTCCACTTCGCCGGAATAACGTGAAACACCAAATTTAATAAATGAACCGCCGATATCGGCGCAAAAAACTGCAGAACTCATGAGCGTGTGTCCAGTAAATCTCGCAGTCCGTCGCCCAGTACGTTAAAACCAAGCACGGTCAGCATAATGGCCAGACCGGGGAACAGCGAAAGGTAGATATTAATGCCGAGGAAGTTCCGGCCATCGCTCATCATGGTACCCCATTCCGGCATCGGCGGCTGCACGCCAAGCCCCAGAAATGACAGGCTGGCAGCGGCGAGAATCACTGTGCCGGCAGTCAGCGTCGATTGCACGATAATCGGCCCGATGGCATTGCGCAAAATGTAATGCACGATAATACGGTAATTTGATAAACCCAGCGCCTGCGCGGCTTCCACGTATTCCATCTGCTTTAAACCGAGCGTCAGGTTACGGCTGAGGCGTGCATATACCGGAATGGCAAACAATGAAATCGCGATCAGCAAGTTCACCAGCCCGCCGCCGAGAATACTGACCACCAGAATGGCCAGCACGATGCCCGGAAAAGCAAACAGCATGTCCATAAACCACATGATGATCATGTCGGTATAACGGCCCGCCATGCCGGCGATAATTCCCAGCGGAATGCCGATAATCATTGCCAGCCCGACGCTCAGTACCACTTCGATAATCGAAATCCGCGCACCATAAATCACTCTGGCGAAGATATCGCGGCCATAATCATCCGTACCGAACCAGTGACTTGCATTCGGAGAAAGCAGGGTATCAATCAGGTCTTGTGCGTAAGGATCGTGACGGGTGATCAATGGCGCAAACAAGCCCATCAGCACGATCAGGCTGACAATAAATCCCCCGAGAGCCACGGCCGGATGACGCCATAACCAGCGGAACAACCGCAACGTGCGCGGTTTGCGACGGGGTAATTGCGTGATAATGGCAGACATTAATCGAACCTTATTTTTGGATTCAGGAAAGCAATCAGTAATTCACCGAGCAGGTTCATTACCACCACGCCGCAGACGGCGACCAGCGCCACGCCCTGAATGACCGGATAATCGCGATAACGCACGGAATCCACCAGCAGGCGACCAATGCCCGGCCAGTTAAACACGGATTCGGTGACGACTGCGCCGCCAATCAGGCTGCCGAAATTGAGCGCCACAATAGTGACAATCGGGATCAGCGCATTGCGAAACGCATGGCTGCAATACACGGTAGTGGCGGACAAACCTTTGGCGCGCGCGGTGCGGATATAATCTTCCGACAAGACATCCAGCATGCTGGAACGCGTCATGCGCGCCATCACCGCCATGGGTAAAACCGCCAGCGTCACGGAAGGCAGAATGTAGCTTTTCCATGATGTCGCGCCGAGCAGCGGCAGCCAGCCGAGATTGACCGAAAAAGTATTCATTGCCATCAGCCCCAGCCAGAAGTTGGCGATGGACGCGCCGGCAATCGCCAGTAACATCACGCCAAAATCCGGCCAGCGGTTGCGGTAAACCGCGCCTATCATGCCCGCCGGAACGCCAACCGCTACAGCCAGAAAGTACGCCAGCACCGCCAGCATCAGGGTATACGGCATTCGTTCCCCGATTTCCTGCGTGACCGGCTGCTGCGACTGTAGCGAGATGCCGAGATTGCCATGCAACACATCACCGGCAAAATGCAGATACTGCGTCACCAGCGGCTGATCCAGCCCGAGACGAACGCGCATGGCATCGACCGCTTCCTGCGTCGCTTCAGGCCCGGCCATCAGACGCGCCGGATCGCCCGGCAGCGCGCGGATGGACACAAAAATCAGCATCGACACCCCGATCAGGATGACCGGGAAGGCGATGAGCTTTTTGGCAAGATAGGCTTTCATGGCTATTTTCCACTGTAGATACTGCGGTTATTTTTTCTGTGCATCTTTCACCACAATTTGTCCACCCGGGATCATCGTGACGCCTGAAATATTCGTGCCGGTAGCGTACAAATCATTCTGGTAATACAACAGCACCTGCGGTGCCTGCTGGTTAATTTCTTTCTGGGCGTCAACGTAAATCGCGTTGCGGGTGTTTTCATCCAGCGTTGAGGCGGCTTTGTCTAACATGTCGTCCAGTTTCGGGTCACTGAAGAAGCCCAGATTTGCGCCGCCGGGTGCGAAGCTTTTGCTGTAATACAGCGGACGGAGTTGCAGATCTGCGCCGTTGGCGCCGGAAGACCAGGAAGCCAGCACCGCACCGGTGTTATCGGCTTTTTTACCGGCCTGATCGGCAAACGCGGCTTTAGTCCACACGCCGCTTTCCATGATCCGCACGTCAAGTTTCACGCCGATTTTCGCCCACATGCTTTGCAGCACCTGACCGATACGGGCATCCTGGCCCTGTACGGCAATCGACATCGTGAAACCGTCAGCCACACCGGCTTCTTTGAGCAGGGCTTTGGCTTTTGCCAGATCCAGCGGATACGGATTCAGTGTTTTGTCATAACCGGCGGTCACCGGTGCCAGCGGGGAATTCGCCGGTTGTGCGAAACCGGACATGATGGCGCGCACCAGTCCGTCGCGGTCGGTGGCATAGTTCAGTGCCTGACGGACGCGGACGTCACTCAGGGGTTTAAGGTCGGTATTCAGCGCAACCCAGAACACGGCGGCACCCGGGCTTTCATGCAAACTGAATTTAGGATTATTTTTCAGTACGCGGGCAAATTGTGGCGGCACAGGGTTGATGACGTCGGTTTCACCCGCCTGCAACGCCATGTTCATGACCGAAGGCTCAGCGCTCCAGGTCCATTTAATGTCGTCCGGCCCGGCGGCTTTATCACCCCAGTAACCCGGATATTTTTCTTCCAGCACGAATTCGCCGGTTTTGTACTGCACCATTTTGTACGGGCCGGTGCCGACCGCTTTGCTGTCCAGCGTACCGGTTTTATCCGCTGCAGGGCTGACCATCAGACAGGCGCCGGTAGTCAGTAAATTCAGGAAGGCGGGATAGGGTTTTTTCAGTTTGAAGACAACGGTGGAATCGTCGGTTTTGGTGACGCTGTCAAGGAAAGTACGCAGACGTCCGCTGGCGGCCAGCCCGCGTTTGGTATCGAGATGGCGGGCAAAGTTGGCGACAACAGCGTCAGCGTTAAACGGTGTACCGTCGTGGAAAGTGACGCCACTGCGCAGTTTGAAGGTCCACACCAGCCCGCTTTCATCGCTGCTCCACGAAGTCGCCAGCGCCGCTTCCGGTTTGAGTTGCGGCGACATGCGCAGCAGACCTTCATACATTGGATCCAGTACCGTGCCGGTAAAGGTCGCGGTCTGGTTGCCCGGATCCATACTGCGCGGCGCTTCGTTTTGCATCACGTTCAGCGTGGCGGCAAACACCGGCAGCGAAAACGCGGCGAGAAGGGCGCTGCTCAGCAGCGTTAACGGTAAGGGACGCCGGATATAACGGGTAATCTTCATGTTCTGCCCTCTGCGTGAAAAATCGGATTAAGTGGCTCTGGCTCAGTCTGCCGGTTGAGTAAAACGCCGGTTTTAATGACAGTTTGTTTTAACAAAGAGATTTAACAAATAGTTCATATGAAATACTTATATCGGAACATTTAGTTTAATTTGTGAACTAATTGGCATTGATATATCCATTTCTACCGTTTAATGTCAATGCAGATGAGCGAAAACTGAGAGCGCCAAAACGAATATGCTAACAACTTTGCAACGTCAGATTTTGGGCGCAGTGAATGCCGCAGGCGGTTTAAGCCGTACCGAACTGGCGCAGTCCTCAGGAATGAGTAAAGCGGCTATCGGCGGCGTGGTACGCGAGATGATCGAGGCCGGTTTTCTGCATGAGGCAGAAACGGTGCCGGGCAGCGGACAGGGGAGACCGTCGGTACGTCTGGTCGTGCATCCTGACGGCGCGTGGTTTGCCGGTGTTTCTTTGCTGCAAAATCCGGCGCAAATGGCCCTGATCAATCTGCATGGCGAAATACTTTCGCGGGTGTCTTTTGCTGCTGATGCGGATCCGCAACAACTGGCAGCCAATATCGCCAGCGCCTTACCGGCGTTACTCGAGCCTCATCCCGAGGCGGCAAAAAAGCTGGTCGGGCTGGGCGTGACGCTATCGGGTCTTATTGATGAGCATCAGTCAACCTGCGTGCAGTCGGCGTTGCTGGGCTGGCGGGATGTGCCGCTGGCCAGGCTGATTTCGCAGGCGACAGGCATGGACGTGGCTATTGAAAATGACGCCAAAGCGCTGGCGGTAAGCGAGAAAAGTTTTGGTCAGGCGCGTGATCTGAGCAGCTTTACGCTGGTCAGCCACGGGGCGGGGATTGGCAGCGCGCATTTCATCGCCGGGCAATTGCATCGTGGTTTACACGGCGGTGCAGGGGAGATCGCGCACTGCACGCTGGAGCTGAACGGTTCACCATGCCGCTGCGGCAAGCGCGGTTGTCTCGACACGCTGGCCTCCCTCAATGCTATTGCGGAAATGGCCAAAGCTGAAGGGCTGGATGCTTCCACGATCGGCGGGCTGGAACAACTGGCGATGCAGGGCCAGACGGCGGCAATCCGTATTTTGCACCGTGCCGGTTCTGCGCTGGGCCTGGCGATATCGCATCTGATTCAAATCAATGACCCGGACCTGATCCTGATTGCCCATCAGGATGCCGATTTTTCCGGGCTGTTCGGCACGGTTGTACATCAGTCTGTTGAAGCCAATGTGTTGCCGGGCAACGCCGGTAAAACACCGGTTCGTACTTTTACCCTAAACGACGACACCTGGGCGCGCGCGGCGGCGAGTATAGCCGCACACCGCTTTCTGGTTGGTCTGAAGCCTGTCTGAGGAATGAGCAACATGCGTATAGCGGTCAGCGGTATCCATATTGAATGCAGCACTTACAATCCGGTGCTTAACGAGGAAAAGGATTTCACCGTCGTGCGTGATGCGCAGTTACTGGCATCACCGCGCTTTCGTTTTTTGCAGGACTATCCTGCGACGTTTTTACCGACAATTCACGCCCGTGCTATTGCCGGTGGTCCGGTAGCGCGTGCGACGTACGATAAATTCAAAGCGGAAATGCTGGCGGGTCTGGAGGCGCGAAAACCGTTCGACGGTTTGTATCTGGCGATGCACGGCGCGATGTATGTTGAAGGGCTGGAGGATGCCGAAGGTGACTGGATTGCCGCGGCGCGTAAAGCCGTCGGGCCGGATTGCCCGATCAGCGTCAGTTATGATCTGCACGGCAACGTGTCACAACGCATTATTGACGCCATTGATATGTTTTCGACCTACCGCACTGCGCCGCATATTGATGTGGAGGAAACCATGCGCCGTTCTGTCGCGATGCTGGTAAAGCATCTGCAAACCGGCGTAAAACCGACGCTGCTGTGGGTGCCGGTACCGGTGGTGTTACCCGGCGAGCGCACCAGTACGGAAGATGAACCGGCGAAAAGTTTGTACGCCCGTTTGCCGGAAATGGATGAAGTTGACGGCGTGTGGGACAGCTCACTGATGGTGGGTTATGTGTGGGCGGATGAGCCGCGTGCGACGGCGGCGGTGATCATGACCGGCACCGACCGTACTGTGCTGGAACAGCAGGCCACTCAACTGGCACAGGCTTACTGGGACGCACGGGAAGATTTTGTGTTTGGCTGCGAAACCGACACCGTTGAGGCCTGTGTGAAAAAAGCGATTGCCAGTGAAACGCGGCCGGTGGTGCTGGCGGATTCCGGCGATAATCCGACAGGTGGCGGTGTCGGTGACCGCGCGGATGTGTTGCAGGAACTGATCAAACAGTATGCGCAGAATACCATTGTGGCCGGGATTGCCGATGCGCCGGCAACCGATGCGGCATTCAATGCTGGTGTCGGGTCAATACTGACGCTGACACTTGGCGCGTCGCTCGATCATTCCAGCCCGCAGGTGAAAGGTGAATTTGAAGTCGTCTTTCTGCTTGACGCACTTGCACCGTCTGACCGTCAGGCCGTGCTGCGCATTGGCGGAATTGATGTGGTGGTGTCGGCGCGCCGCCGCCCGTATCACAACATCAGCGACTTTACCGTGCTGGAACTGGATCCGCATACCGCAGACATTGTTGTCGTGAAATCCGGCTATCTGTCACCGGAACTGGCACCGATTGCCAGCCCGAACCTGATGGCGCTGTCGAATGGCGTGGTCGATCAGTTTGTCGAACGCCTGCCACGCCATCGCAAACCGCGTAAAACGTTCCCGTTTGACCGTGACTTCAGCTACGTGCCGCAGGTGCAGCTTTCCTCCAGGAGCAAATGAAATGACCCCGACCACCGGACAACCGGAAAACCGTCAGCCCGTGCTGAGCGTGAAACATCTCACTACCTCGTTTCGCGGCGAAGACGACTGGCTGCCGGTGGTACGCGATTTGTCGTTTGATGTCTATCCCGGCGAAACGCTGGCGATCGTCGGCGAATCCGGTTCGGGAAAAAGCGTGACGTCGTTGTCGGTGATGCGCTTGCTGAAAGCACAAAGCAGCCGGATTGAGGGTGAAGTCTGGCTGAATCAGCGCAGTTTGCTGGCGCTTTCGGATAAGCAGATGCGTGATATTCGCGGCAATGACATGGCGATGATTTTCCAGGAGCCAATGACGTCGCTCAATCCTACATTCAGTATCGGCAGGCAAATCGCCGAAAGTCTCAAACGGCACCGGGGCATGTCATCTTCCGAAGCGCGGGCAGAAACTCTGCGGTTGCTGGAAAAAGTCCGTATTCCCAATGCAACCAAAAGGTTTGATGAATATCCCCATCAGTTTTCCGGCGGCATGCGCCAGCGCGTGATGATCGCCATGGCGCTGGCGCTGAAACCGAAATTATTGATTGCCGACGAACCCACGACCGCGCTGGATGTGACCATTCAGGGACAGATTCTGGATTTGATCAAGACGTTGCAGGAAGAAGAAGGGATGGCGGTGTTGTTTATCACGCACGATATGGGCGTGGTGGCGGAAATCGCTGACCGCACGCTGGTGATGTATCGTGGTGAAGCGGTGGAAAGCGGGGTGACGGAGGATATTTTCCATCGCCCGCAACATCCTTATACCCGTGCTTTGCTGGCCGCCGTGCCGAAACTCGGGTCGATGCAGGGGCGTGACTGGCCGTTGCGTTTTCCGCAAATCAATCTGCAAACCGGTGAGGCAAGCGTGCCGGGGGAAGTGGCAGGAACGGTCGCTTCGGGGCTGACGCCATTGCTCTCGGTGAAAAATCTCAGCGCACGTTTCCCGGTGTATGGCGGCATCTTCAGCCGTCAGGTCGGTGCGGTACATGCGGTAGAAAACATCAGCTTTGATTTATTCCAGGGTGAAACGCTGTCGCTGGTGGGGGAATCCGGTTGCGGAAAATCCACTACCGGCCGCGCGGTAACACGGCTGCTGAAACCACACAGCGGCGCGATTGATTTCGACGGTTTTGATGTGATGAATCTGGGCAAGCGCGATATTTTACAGATGCGGCAGCGGATTCAGATGATATTCCAGGATCCGTTTGCCAGCCTGAATCCGCGTATGCGTATTGGTGACGCGCTGATTGAACCGATGCTGCAACATAAACTGCATAACCGCAGCGATGCAAAAGAGAAAGCCGCGTCGTTACTGCAAAAAGTCGGACTGTCGCCGGACATGCTGCGCCGCTTTCCGCACGAGTTTTCCGGTGGTCAGCGCCAGCGGATTTGTATTGCGCGCGCGCTGACGCTCGATCCGAAAGTGATTGTCGCGGATGAATCAGTCTCCGCGCTGGATGTGTCGGTGAAAGCGCAGGTGGTGAATTTACTGCTCGATTTGCAGGAAAGCATGAATCTGTCGTACCTGTTTATTTCGCATGATATGGCGGTGGTCGAGCGGGTGAGTCATCGCGTGGCGGTGATGTATCTCGGGGAGATTGTGGAGATTGGCCCGCGTGCGGCGATATTCGATAATCCCCAGCATGCCTATACACGAAAACTGATGGCGTCAGTGCCGGTGCCGGATCCGTCGCGCAGAATGCTTAAGCGGCAAATGCAGGTCGATGAGCTGAAAAGCCCGGTGCGCGATAACGGCTATATTCCGCCGCAAAGGCAATATCAGGAAGTCTCAGCAGGGCATTTTGTTCAGGTTTGATAGTTAACGGCCCGAACCTTCGTGTCGAAGATTCTTCATCCTTCCCGATTTGAGTTTTTATTTAGTTTGGGATTTTTCGGAAGGGGCGGTTGCATATAGAAGATGGTGGTGGGGGAAGGATTACTCGGCCACTGGCCTCGCCCTGCGGGTCGTTGCTGCGCAACGCTGTCTCGCTTCGCTCGGCTCGAACCTTCGTGTCGAAGATTCTTCATCCTTCCCGATTTGAGTTTTTATTTAGTTTGGGATTTTTCGGAAGGTGCGATTGCACATAGAAGATGGTGGTGGGGGAAGGATTCGAACCTTCGAAGTCGATGACGGCAGATTTACAGTCTGCTCCCTTTGGCCGCTCGGGAACCCCACCACAACTTTTGTGGCATTTACTACATACTTCTTGGCCAAAACCATCATGTGCTACATGGATGATTTTTGTCGCTGCAGCGGTTAGCTGCGAACGGGGCGCATAATACCAAATGATTCGAAGGTGTAAAGCGCTGAAAGCGATAATAAAGTTCGTTTGCGGATTTTTTGCGCTTAACGGTGCTTCTCTGAGCGAAAAGCACCGTCAGAAGGCGGATTACAGAATGACAGTGCGGTTGCCGTAAACAAAGACACGCTGCGCCAGCACGCGATATAAGGCACGGCTGAGCACGTTTTTCTCAACGTCGCGACCGGCGCGCATCATATCTTCCGCCGTATAAGTATGATCGACGTTAATCACGTCCTGCATGATGATCGGACCTTCATCCAGGTTGTCATTCACGTAGTGCGCGGTAGCACCAATCAGTTTCACGCCGCGCTCATACGCCTGATGATACGGGCGGGCGCCAATAAATGCCGGCAAGAATGAGTGGTGAATGTTGATCACCTGATGCGGATAATGCTGCACAAAGCCCGGCGTCAGCACGCGCATGTATTTAGCCAGCACCACATAATCAGGCTGATACTGGTCGATTTGCGCAATCATTGCGCTGTCGTGCTGTTCGCGGGTCAGGCCGTCATGACTGACCAGATGGAACGGAATATCAAAACGCTCGACCAGCGTTTGCAGAGTGTCGTGATTACCGATCACCGCAGCGATTTCGACATCCAGACCGCCGTAAGCCGCTTTCATCAGCAGATCGCCCAGACAATGGGCTTCTTTGGTGACCAGGATAACAATGCGGCGGCGTCCGGTGCTGTTGAGTTCGCGCACGGAACCCGCAGGCAGCGCGCTGTCAAGATCGGCCAGCAGCGTGGTGTCGTTGAAAATCCCTTCCAGCTCGGTACGCATAAAGAAGCGTCCGGTGCGGTGATCGACGAATTCGTTGTTTTGCACGATATTAAGTTCGTGCTTGTAGCAAATATTGGTAATTTTGGCGATCAGACCTTTTGCGTCAGGGCAAATGGTGCGTAGTACCTTGGTTTGTACGTTCTGTTGCGGCATGAGGTTGTGGATCCTGTCCAAGACTTAAAATAGTACGGTTGAATTATTTACCGCAGCACTTCTTATATTTTTTACCCGATCCGCACGGGCAGGCGTCATTGCGTCCTGTCTGCGGTTTAATTCCGTCGATATAGTACCAGCGTTCGTTCAAACGAAGAAATCGCGAACGCTCATGGATCAGATGAATATGTTCGTCGCCGGTTTCGGTAAATCGTGCAGCAAACTCAACGAAACCTTCATCAGCATTGCGTCCCTCTGACTGAGCGATCACCTGTAAACCTTGCCAGTGCGTACTGGTAAAGCCTTCCTGTAAACTCTCACGCCAGCGCCCGGGTTGACAATCCGGATGCCAGGTGGCGATCAGATAACTCGCATTTTTCAGGACGTAGGCGGTGTAGCGCGAGCGCATCAGCGCAGACGGTGTCGGCGCCACTTTACACTCAGCGATGTATGGCTGGCAGCACTCTTCGAAAGAAAGGTTGCTGCAGCATGGGCAAAGTTCTGACACGGAAACTCCTGAATTGCAGGGCTTATAAATTTAACAACGCAGGTTGCGCTATTGAATGCACCAAACCGATATGTTACCTAACAAACTCGCCGGGTGACAACGCGCTTGCCCGTTGATTCTAATGCTATGCGCAACATAAGGTCATCAGATGAGCAGAAAAGTCACCATTGGTCTTGCCCTTGGCTCGGGAGCCGCGAAAGGGTGGGCACACATTGGCGTGATTAATGCCCTGAAGGAAATGGATATCGACGTTGATGTCGTCGCCGGTTGTTCAGTTGGCGCACTGGTCGGCGCGGCCTACGCCAGTAACAGATTGCCTGCAATAGAAAGCTGGGTTCGCTCGTTCAGTTACTGGGATGTGCTGCGACTGATGGACTTTTCGTGGAAGCGCGGAGGATTGCTGCGTGGAGAGCGTGTGTTCAATGCCGTGGGGCAGTTGATCCGCATTGATGAGTTTGAAAAGTGCTCGAAGAAGTTTGGCGCAGTCGCCACCAATCTGAGTACCGGTCGCGAATTGTGGCTGACAAAAGGGGACTTGCATGAGGCTATCCGCGCCTCGTGCAGTATGCCCGGCCTGCTGGCACCGGTCTGGCACAACGGTTACTGGCTGGTTGATGGGGCGGTGGTGAATCCTGTGCCCATTTCGCTGACTCGTGCACTTGGCGCTGATATCGTTATCGCCGTTGATCTCCAGCACGACGCGCATCTGATGCAGCAGGATTTGCTGACGGTACAACCGACCGGCGAAGCACTGGATACTGAGAAAGAAGTGAGCTGGCGTGACAGAATACGTCAGCGTTTAACCCGTCCAAATGCCAGAAAACCCAACGTCAGCCCCTCGGCGATGGAAATTATGTCAACGTCCATTCAGGTGCTGGAAAACCGCCTCAAACGTAATCGCATGGCAGGCGACCCGCCGGATGTGTTGATCCAGCCTTATTGCCCGCAAATTTCGACGCTGGACTTCCATCGGGCAGAAGAAGCGATCGAGGCAGGCCGTCTTGCCGTTGAAAAACAGAGAGAGCAATTGCTACCCCTGATTAAAAATAGACAGTTCTGAATGGCTTAAAATGTGTTTGGCCTAATCTGACAATTCTGCCAAGCAAAAACAGGCTTTATGAGCCACTATTAGAATAAGAAATTCTGGGGGACCCTGATGGACAAGCCACTTACAAGCAAGCATATTCTCATCGTTGAAGACGAAGCCGTCTTCCGATCCATACTTGCTGGCTATGTAAGTTCCCTCGGTGCGACATTTACGGAAGCCGAAAATGGCCTTGAGGCTTTGTCTCTGGTCGAAGATTACCCGCCTGACCTGATTCTCTGCGATTTGGCGATGCCTGAGATGGGCGGTATGGAGTTCGTCGAAAACCTGCGATTACAGGGAAATAAAATCCCTGTTCTGGTGATCTCCGCCACGGATAAAATGACCGACGTTGCATCAATGCTGCGACTCGGCGTGGAAGATGTTCTTCTCAAACCGATCAGCGATCTCAACCGGTTACGCGAAGCGCTGCTTTCGTCTTTATACCCGAAGCTTTTTTCATCACAGGCGATGGAGGAAAGCTCGCTGGTTCAGGACTGGGAAGCGCTGTGCCGCAACCCTAATGAAGCACAGCGTTTGTTGCAGGAATTACAGCCACCGGTTCAGCAGAGGCTGGCGCATTGCCGCATCAACTACCGGCAACTGACATCAGCGGAAAGTCCGGGACTGGTGCTGGATATCGCCGCGCTTTCCTCCAAAGATCTCGGTTTCTATTGTCTGGACGTGACCCGTGCCAACGAAAATGGCGTACTGGCGGCGTTATTGTTGCGTGCTATTTTTAACAGCTTATTACGTGAGCACTTAAGTAATCAGCATCAGCGGTTGCCACAAATGTCGACGCTGCTTAAACAGGTCAACCATTTATTCAAGCAGGCAAATCTCGAAGGACAATTCCCGTTGCTGCTTGGTTATTATCATGCCGGGTATAAGAATCTCATTCTGGTTTCTGCGGGATTACATGCCAACGTGAATACCGGCACCAATATGATTCAGCTCAGCAATGGTGTGCCGCTCGGCACCACTGGCGCAACATACTCCAATCAAATCAGTCAGAAATGTGATGCCTGGCAATGTCAGGTCTGGGGTTCGGGTGGTCGTCTGAGATTAATGCTGTCTGTTGATTGAGCAAATTTATTACTATTGATAATAATTTATTAATAATCCTGAGCATTTTTCCCACACGTTTTTTTGTCTTCCCACTTTATTTCAATCTTCTAAGATGTATCTCAATGCAAAATATGCCTTTGCAGGCGCACTTGCGGCTGAAACTGGTATAATCCGTTCCGGTAAATTTGGCTGTCTATTTTACATTGTTTAAAATAACAAATAGGAATTCGCTGATGAAAGTAACAGTTTTTGGTATCGGTTACGTCGGACTTGTTCAGGCGGCGGTTCTTGCTGAAGTTGGGCATGAAGTTTTGTGTATCGATGTAGATGCAAAGAAAGTAGAAAACCTGAAAAACGGGCAGATCCCAATTTTTGAACCGGGCCTGACGCCGCTGGTTCAGAGCAACTATGAAGCAGGGCGCTTGCTTTTCAGTACCAATGCGGCTGACGGTGTAGCGCATGCAACGGTACAATTTATCGCGGTGGGTACTCCACCGGATGAAGACGGTTCCGCTGATCTGAAATATGTGACTGCCGTGGCGCGTACGATTGCTGAGTACATGACCGAACCCAAAGTGGTCATTGATAAATCCACCGTTCCGGTCGGTACTGCGGACAAGGTCCGTGCAGTAATGACCGAGAAACTCAAAGAACGTGGTGCAGATATCAACTTTGATGTGGTATCAAACCCTGAATTCCTCAAAGAAGGTGCAGCAGTCGCAGACTGTATGCGACCTGAACGTATTGTCATCGGTACTGATAACCCGGATGCTATTGATCCGATCCGTGAACTTTACGAACCTTTCAATCGTAATCACGATCGTATGATCCTGATGGATATCCGCAGTGCAGAGCTGACCAAATATGCCGCTAACTGTATGCTGGCGACCAAAATCAGTTTCATGAATGAAATGTCTAATCTGGCAGAAATGCTCGGTGCGGATATCGAGAAAGTCCGCCAGGGTATCGGTTCTGATTCACGCATTGGCTACCACTTTATCTACCCTGGCTGCGGCTACGGCGGTTCGTGTTTCCCTAAAGACGTCCAGGCGTTGATCCGCACTGCTGAGCATATTGGCTATCAACCTAAATTGTTGCAGGCGGTAGAACAGGTCAATTACCAGCAAAAATATAAATTGCCTGCTTTCATTCAGCGCCATTTTGGCGATGACCTGAAAGGGAAAACCTTTGCACTGTGGGGGCTGTCATTTAAGCCTAATACCGATGATATGCGTGAAGCATCGAGTCGCGTATTAATGGAACAACTCTGGGCTGCAGGCGCGAAAATCAAAGCCTATGATCCTGAAGCGATGAATGAAACGCAGCGGATCTATGGTCACCGTGATGATCTGGAATTGATGGGCACCAAAGAAGCGGCATTGCACAATGCTGATGCGTTGATTATTTGTACGGAGTGGCAGAATTTCCGTGCCCCTGATTTTGATGTGATCAAAAAAGCATTAAAAGAGCCGGTTATCTTTGATGGTCGTAATTTATTCGATCCTGAACGTTTGGAGAAACGCGGATTTACTTACTACGGCATAGGTCGTGGCGCATCAATCAATCCGGTTCTGTAAGGAGTTTTCATGAAATATCTGGTCACTGGCGCAGCGGGCTTTATTGGGTTCTATGTGTCACAACGTTTGTTGGCTGCGGGTCATTCCGTTATCGGCATTGATAATCTGAATGACTACTATGACGTCAATCTGAAACTTGCCCGCCTTGCTCAGCTGGAAAATAAAGTCGGCTTTGAATTTATTAAGCTGGATTTAGCTGATCGTGAGGGTATGGCCGCATTGTTTGCGGAACAGCGTTTTGAACGGGTTATCCATTTAGCCGCGCAGGCGGGTGTCCGATATTCAATCGAAAATCCTCTGGCTTATGCGGATGCCAACCTCATAGGATTTGTTAATGTTCTGGAAGGTTGTCGTCATAATAAAGTCGGACATTTGCTTTATGCCTCTTCCAGTTCAGTTTATGGACTGAACAAAAAACAGCCTTTTTCAACGGATGATTCTGTGGATCATCCTGTTTCGCTGTATGCCGCAACGAAAAAGGCTAATGAATTAATGGCTCACACTTATTCACATCTTTATAAGATCCCTACGACCGGATTACGTTTCTTCACCGTATATGGCCCGTGGGGACGCCCGGACATGGCATTGTTTAAGTTCACCAAAGCAATACTTGCCGGGCAGAATATCGATGTTTATAACCATGGCGAAATGCGTCGTGATTTTACTTATATCGATGATATCGCCGAAGCCATTGTTCGTTTACAGGATGTTATTCCACAATCTGATCCGGACTGGACTGTAGAAGGTGGCTCTCCTGCCAGCAGTTCTGCACCTTATAGTGTTTATAATATTGGCAACAGCAACCCCGTGAAACTGATGACGTATATCAGTGCGCTGGAGAAGGCGTTGGGAATGGTTGCGGGTAAGAATATGCTGCCAATGCAGCCAGGCGATGTACACGAGACCAGCGCAGACACATCACCGCTGGCTAAGGCGATTGACTTCAAGCCTGAGACACCTGTAGAGCAAGGCGTACAGCGCTTTGTGGACTGGTATCGCGACTTTTATCAGGTTTGATTTTGTATTTCTTGCTAAAGGCTGCTGACGCAGCCTTTTTTTATGGAATCAGTTAAATCTTATAGATGTTTATTGAACAGGTTGTATCAATCTGTTTTATCAGTTTTGTATTTTCGGTACGCCTGTTACAGCGTAATAAAAACAAAAAGCCCATCAGAGTGATGGGCTTTTTAGCATTAACAGTAACGTTAATGAGGGCAATTACAGCAGGAAATCGTCCAGTGATTTACCTTGCTCTTCGATTGCTTTCTTGATTATAGCTGGAGTACGACCCTGGCCAGTCCAGGTTTTGTTTTCGCCGTTTTCATCAACGTATTTGTATTTAGCCGGGCGTGCTGCACGTTTTGCTTTACCGGTCGCTTTAGTCGCAGCCATTGTCTGCAGCAATTCATTAGGATCAATACCGTCCGCAATCAGCATTTCGCGGTATTGTTGCAGTTTACGGGTGCGCTCTTCAATCTCAGCAGCTGCCTGAGAATCTTCTTCGCGACGCTCGTTCACAACAACTTCTAATTTTTCCAGCATCTCTTCCAGAGTTTCCAGAGTGCATTCTCTTGCTTGCGCACGCAGAGTACGGATGTTGTTCAGAATCTTTAATGCTTCGCTCATTATACTAGTCTCAAATTATATTGGTGGGGGGCGTTTGGCTAATAATAGAATGCTCTTCTGTATTCTGCAATAGCGAATTTGTTTGCTTGACCTTAATTTACGCATTTAAAGCAAATAATGTTTATCCGCAGAGAAATATAGCCAGGTCGCTTAGCGCTATTAATCTGGGGATGATAACCCTAATTTCAATCCTCTGTTGAGGATTGTTGATGCTTTGTGTAAGTGTTTTTTTAAGTCAGCGAGAGTTCACAAAATTAAAGGATCCGTGAAGTCATGTAATGTAAGGATATGGAAAGGCTTGAGAGATGAAGCACAAGATCAGAAAAATGATTCTTTGCCGGTAGCATTTCAATTGTCTTTTTTAATGTATAGACAAACTCTTACTCTGCAATGCAGACATATAAACTGCGCTTTCATTGCGGGTATTCTGCCGTGTCAGCAGGCCATAATTATCTCATGTCGTATAATTTTTATTGTAAGCCTCTGTGATTTCTTTACCGGGAATGAATGCCCGCCCGTGCCAGATATCAGTGCCACTCTCCGGTTGTTATAGTCTGCCAGGCATGTGATACAATACATGCCGAAAATTTATGCCATCCATTACTTTATGGGATCACTTCTTTATGGCTCAGCTTTATTTCTATTACTCGGCGATGAATGCCGGTAAGTCCACCTCGTTGCTGCAATCTTCATATAATTATCAAGAACGTGGTATGCGCACGCTGGTGTTAACAGCAGAACTCGATAACCGGTATGGTCAGGGTAAAGTCAGTTCGCGAATCGGCTTGTCGTCTCCTGCAGAGCTTTACAACACAGAGACAGAACTCTTCAATCTGGTGGCTCAGGAGAACCGCACACAGCGTTTGAGTTGCGTTCTGATTGATGAGTGCCAGTTTCTCACCAAAGCTCAGGTATCGCAGCTGACGGACGTTGTGGACGATCTGGATGTGCCTGTACTTTGCTATGGTCTGAGAACGGATTTTCGCGGAGAACTTTTTGAGGGCAGTGAATATCTGCTGGCCTGGGCGGATAAACTGGTTGAGCTTAAAACCATCTGCCATTGTGGTCGCAAAGCCAACCGCAACCTGAGACTGGATGAGAACGGTAACGCCTTACATGATGGCGCACAGGTCGTTATTGGCGGTGATGAAAGTTATGTTTCGGTCTGCCGTAAGCATTACAAAGAAGCGATGGCTGCGTTTGATGGCAGGGATGAAAGTAAGACTCTCTAAGTCATGAGCGCTGACTAAGTTCGATGAGCCAGAGTTGAATGATAAATCGCGAATTCGGACCATAAAAAAACCCGCCTTTCAGCGGGTTTTTTACTATCAGTATCTCAGCAGATTATTTTTTGCTGGTTTTCTTTTCAGCTTTTGGCGCAGGAGCAGCAACTTCTTCTGCTACGTCTTCACTGTATTCACGGCCGTAGTAAGTATCCATCAGAATCTGTTTCAATTCGGCGATCAGCGGGTAACGTGGGTTAGCACCGGTACACTGGTCATCAAACGCATCTTCAGACAGTTTGTCTACTTTAGCCAGGAAGTCAGCTTCCTGAACGCCAGCTTCACGAATAGAGGTTGGGATACCCAGTTCAGCTTTGATTTCATCCAACCAGGTCAGCAGTTTCTGGATTTTCTGTGCAGTACGGTCACCAGGAGCGCCCAGACCTAAATGGTCTGCAATTTCTGCGTAACGACGACGCGCTTGCGGACGGTCATACTGACTGAAAGCCGTCTGTTTCGTTGGGTTATCGTTGGCGTTATAACGGATAACGTTTGAAATCAGCATGGCGTTAGCCAGACCGTGCGGAATGTGGAACTCTGAACCCAGTTTGTGGGCCATTGAGTGACAAACCCCAAGGAAGGCGTTAGCAAACGCGATACCCGCGATAGTCGCCGCATTGTGAACACGTTCACGGGCAACCGGGTTTTTAGCGCCATCTTTGTAGCTGGCTGGCAGGTTTTCTTTCAGCAGTTTCAGTGCCTGCAGAGCCTGACCGTCGGAGTATTCGTTCGCCAGTACAGAAACATAAGCTTCCAGTGCGTGAGTGACGGCATCCAGACCACCGAAGGCACACAGTGATTTCGGCATGTTCATGACAAGATTGGCGTCAACGATAGCCATGTCAGGTGTCAGAGCATAGTCAGCCAGTGGGTATTTCTGGCCAGTCGCATCGTCAGTAACAACGGCAAATGGTGTAACTTCTGAACCAGTACCGGAAGTGGTCGTGACGGCGATCATTTTCGCTTTTACGCCCATTTTCGGGAATTTGTAGATACGTTTACGGATATCCATAAAACGCAGCGCCAAATCTTCGAACTGAGTATTCGGGTGTTCATACAGAACCCACATAATCTTCGCAGCATCCATTGGTGAACCACCACCCAGCGCGATGATAACGTCTGGTTTGAAGGAGTTCATCTGCTCAGCACCTTTACGAACAATGCTCAGCGTCGGGTCAGCTTCAACTTCGAAGAATACTTCAGTTTCAATACCATGACCTTTCAGAACGCTGGTGATCTGATCGGCATAGCCGTTATTGAACAGGAAGCGGTCAGTTACGATGAAGGCGCGTTTTGCTCCATCAGTCGCCACTTCTTCCAGTGCGATTGGCAGTGAGCCACGACGGAAGTAGATAGATTTAGGAAGTTTATGCCACAACATGTTTTCTGCTCGCTTCGCTACAGTTTTCTTGTTGATCAAGTGTTTAGGACCGACGTTTTCAGAGATGGAGTTACCACCCCAGGAACCGCAACCCAGCGTCAGAGACGGAGCAAGTTTGAAGTTGTACAGGTCACCGATACCACCCTGTGAAGCCGGGGTGTTGATCAGAATACGTGCGGTTTTCATTTTGTTGCCAAAATAATTCACACGTTCTGGTTGGTTGTCCTGGTCTGTATACAGGCAAGAGGTATGGCCGATACCGCCCATTTCTACCAGTTTCTCTGCTTTAGCGACGGCGTCTTCGAAATTCTTAGCGCGGTACATAGCGAGGGTAGGGGACAGTTTTTCATGCGCAAACGGTTCAGATTCGTCAACAATGGTGACTTCACCGATGAGCACTTTAGTATTCGCAGGCACTTTAATGCCAGCCATTTCAGCAATTTTCACTGCTGGCTGACCTACGATAGCGGCGTTGAGGCCGCCATTTTTCAGAATGATATCTGAAACGGCTTTGAGTTCTTTACCCTGCAGCATGTAGCCGCCGTGAGAAGCGAAACGTTCACGGACTGCATTATAAGCTGAATCAACCACGATGATGGACTGCTCAGAGGCACAGATGACACCGTTATCGAAGGTTTTAGACATCAGGACGGAAGCAACAACACGTTTGATATCTGCGGTTTCATCAACAACGACTGGTGTATTACCTGCACCCACGCCGATTGCTGGTTTACCGGAGCTATAAGCTGCTTTAACCATGCCCGGACCACCTGTTGCCAGAATCAGGTTCAGATCCGGGTGGTGCATCAGTTGGTTGGAAAGCTCTACGCTTGGTTCATCAATCCAGCCAATGATATCTTTTGGCGCGCCGGCAGCGATGGCCGCTTGCAGAACGATATCCGCAGCCTTGTTCGTTGCATTCTTGGCACGTGGATGTGGAGAGAAGATAATACCGTTACGGGTTTTCAGGCTGATAAGCGCCTTGAAAATTGCAGTAGAAGTTGGGTTGGTAGTCGGGACAATACCGCAAATCAGACCAATTGGCTCAGCGATAGTGATGGTACCGAAGGTGTCATCCTGGCCCAGGATGCCACAAGTTTTTTCATCTTTGTAGGCATTGTAGATATATTCAGAGGCGAAGTGGTTTTTAATCACTTTGTCTTCGACGATACCCATTCCGGATTCTTCAACAGCCAGTTTTGCCAGCAGAATTCGAGAATCGGCAGCAGCCAGGGCGGCGGCAGCGAAAATCTTATCGACTTGCTCTTGACTGAAGTTGGCATATTCGCGCTGTGCCTTCTTGACCCGAGCAACGAGTGCGTTTAGTTCAGCGACATTTGTTACAGCCATAATGCTCTCCTGATAAAGTTAAACTCTTTTAGTAAATAATCCGCCAAAGACTAGTATAGACCTGCTATCAGTCACCGTGAGAAACTAATTAAATCTAAGATTCTCAATGTGTTGTCTTTGTCTCTTTATTTGCTCAAAGAGCTTTCAGTTGTGAAGCACCGGGTAAAGCAGATGACGTTAAATAAATCACCTTCATCACTGGACGTTTTATCTTTCATGTAACGCTGAGTGACTATGTACTGAGATTACCTATTTGTAGGCAGCGTCAATTTGATCTGGATCACTAAATACTGATGCTGACACCTTTCAGCAACTTGATATTGAGAATGGTTATCAAATTCTCCCTTGGATAATACAGTTTTGTATCTAAAGTTATCAATAAAAAATCTGTTTTTTAACAAAAGTTGTATTCACTGCCTTTGTTCGGAAATCTGGTGATAAAAACTATGAAACGACGTGGCGCCTTTACGGGGATTCCAGTACATTAGCGCCCATCAAAACCTTCATCTACTGGCATAGTTATGCGGAGTTCTGCGTGAGCCAATCTTTATTAGATTTTTCAGGGTATATCAAGTTTTTCGTCGGGCTGTTTGCGCTGGTCAACCCTGTGGGGATCTTGCCAGTCTTCATCAGTATGACAAGCTATCAGGCGGCAGCGGGGCGTAATAAAACCAATATGACGGCAAACCTGTCGGTTGCCATTATATTGTCGACTGCACTTTTCCTGGGCGATGCCATTTTACATCTGTTTGGTATATCTATTGATTCATTCCGAATTGCGGGTGGGATCCTGGTGGTGACTATTGCGATGTCTATGATCAGCGGGAAACTGGGCGAGGACAAACAGAACAAGCAGGAAAAATCAGAAACAGCGATACGTGAAAATGTCGGGGTGGTTCCGCTTGCGCTACCTCTGATGGCCGGACCGGGCGCAATCAGTTCAACGATTGTATGGAGTTCACGCTATCACAGTTGGCCGAATCTGCTGGGACTGACACTTGCGATTATCTTCTTTGCATTTTGTTGCTGGTTACTGTTCAGAGCGGCACCATTGCTGGTGCGATTACTGGGGCAAACCGGGATTAACGTGATTACGCGTATCATGGGGCTTTTGCTGATGTCTCTGGGTATCGAATTTATTGTGACAGGGATTAAAGCTATTTTCCCTGGCCTGCTCTAACCTGCTGGTCACTGAATTATCACGGAAACACGGGTGGGTTTTCGTGATAATTATTACCTTTCCTTATAATGCGATGCATTAATATAGTGCAGCTAATGACTTAATTAAGCGCGTTTGCACCTAAATGTGGCGTAAAGCCACGTCTCATTCTTCTTTTCGAACCAAGTCTTCATTTCTTCTAATAAACTTAGCGAATTTTTAGCTAAATACGCATCTTTACTGCCCGTTTTGACGCTAATTTATCCACATCATTCTGTAAGGCTTGTGCATGCTGTATCGAGATGTTATTAGTGTTAACACCGCAGTTAACAGGTGTTTATCCTTGAAAACATCTTAATGTTAACGGATTGTGTCAGGCGAGTTCTTATGCAATCAGTGACGTTAATTTTGCGCTAAAAATTATCGTAAAAATGCCAATAAACAATGAGTTAAACAAGGTTTCCAAATGTTTCCTTGTGGATGGCTCATCGGGCTTGTAACCAGTAAAAGAGAATTGCGTAACAAATTTGCAAAATTTATTGGCGCCTGTATCAGGCTTCTGATAATTTTCAAATCGCCTTCAAAAATGGAATTTTGTTAAGCGGGATGCTCTGAGTGAGAACGAATCTTGCTAGAGACAGAAAGATTGAAGCCATTTTATTTGTTTTTGGAGAGTATCGTGTCGCAATGCGTACCACAAAATTATCCTCATCCGCTTTCTGCGAAAAGAAAGCCGGGCATTGTGCTGGCGACATTACATAGTCTTTTGTTGAGTCTGCCGGTTCAGCAAAACAAACCTTCATCTCTTCTTCTCATTAATTGAATTCAGGCGCTTAACTGCGAAGGGCTTTCTATCGCCGTCAGGCGAATAAGAAAATAATATTGTTAAGGTTAGGAATAACAGTATGTGATTACCTGGTGTGACGCAGAACCTTGTTTTGTTGTGCACGGGGTAAATCAAATGGGGTGGGATCATCCTTAACGATCCCGGAAACAACATGGCGAACAACAGCCTGACGTTTCCAACGTTATTGAGTAATACATGCAGTAATAGGGGACAGCCATCTGCGGGTGGTAACTACATGGGGGCCTTTCTTGAGCAATTCGTTCCTGCTTTTGAAACCCATTGACCCAGCAAGGGTTTATCTTGCACCCGGGCGTGCAAGTTCATAATAAAAACTGGAGTTGAATAAAAATGACCAACATCACAAAAAAAAATCTGCTCGCTGCCTGCATTCTGGCTGCAGTAGGATCTGTTTCAATCAATAATGCATTCGCAGCCAACGTGCCAGCAGGCGTGACTCTGGCCGCCAAACAAGAGCTGGTGCGCAACAACGGTTCTGAAGTTCAGTCTCTCGACCCGCATAAAGTCGAAGGCGTGCCGGAATCTAACGTTATCCGTGATTTGCTGGAAGGTCTGGTAAATACCGATAGCAAAGACGGCAGCGTCATTCCTGGTGTAGCCACCAGTTGGGAAAACAAAGATTTTAAAGTCTGGACCTTCCACCTGCGCCCGGAAGCTAAATGGTCTAACGGCGACCCTGTAACAGCCGAAGATTTTGTCTACAGCTGGCAGCGTCTGGCGGATCCGAAAACTGCGTCTCCGTATGAAAGCTATCTGCAATACGGTCATATCGAAAACATTGACGACATCATCAGCGGTAAGAAAAGCCCTGATACTCTGGGTGTGAAAGCGATTGACGACCATACCCTGCAAGTCACTCTGACCGAGCCTGTTCCCTATTTCGTCAAAATGCTGTCTCACACCGCGATGAAGCCGGTAAACAAAAGTGTTGTTGAGAAATTTGGCGACAAATGGACTCAGCCAGAAAACTACGTGAGCAACGGTGCATACAAACTGAAAACCTGGACCGTTAACGAACGTATTGTTCTGGAGCGTAGCCCGACTTACTGGGATAACGCGAAAACCGTTATTAATCAGGTCACTTACCTGCCAATCTCCTCTGAAGTGACTGACGTTAACCGCTACCGTAGCGGCGAAATCGACATGACCTATAACAACATGCCGATCGAACTGTTCCAGAAACTGAAAAAAGAAATCCCGACCGAAGTCCACGTTGACCCGTACCTGTGCACTTATTACTACGAAATCAATAACCAGAAAGCACCATTCACTGATTCACGCGTTCGTGAAGCGCTGAAACTGGGCCTGGATCGCGACATCATCGTGAACAAAGTAAAAGCGCAGGGCGATTTGCCAGCTTATGGCTATACCCCTCCTTACACTGATGGTGCAAAACTGACGCCTCCGGCCTGGTTCAAAGAGACTCAGGAACAGCGTAACGAGCAGGCTAAAAAACTGCTGGCTGAAGCGGGTTATACCCCAGCTAAACCACTGACTTTCGACCTGCTGTACAACACGTCTGATCTGCACAAAAAACTGGCTATCGCCGCTGCCGCTATCTGGAAGAAAAACCTGGGTGTTGACGTGAAACTCGTTAACCAGGAGTGGAAAACCTTCCTGGACAGCCGTCATCAGGGCAACTTCGATATCGCCCGTGCTGGCTGGTGCTCCGATTACAACGAACCTTCTTCCTTCCTGAACACCATGCTGTCTGACAGCAGCAACAACACGGCTCACTATAAGAGCCCTGCGTTTGATAAAGACATCGCGGACACGCTGACCGCGAAAACTGACGAAGAACGCGCAGCGCTGTATCAGAAAGCTGAAACCCAGCTCGATAAAGATTCTGCGATTGTGCCTGTCTATTACTACGTGAACGCGCGTCTGGTGAAACCATACGTTGGTGGTTACACCGGTAAAGATCCACAGGACAACGTCTACGTTAAAGACTTATACATCATCAAACACTAATTAATCAGTGTCAGAGCAAGGCATCCCCGAGCTGCCTTGCTCCTTCTTTATTGATGAAGGTAATGTTTTTAGTGCCGGTTTTCGGTGCTGAAGCAAAGAGCCACCACGGCGGCTATCACCCGATAGTCGTCGTGACCAAGCCAAAACTATCAAGCTGTAGTGACAGGCTTAGAAACAGGTACGGGCAATGTTAAAGTTTATTTTACGCCGCTGTCTGGAAGCGATTCCGACGCTATTCATTCTGATCACCATTTCGTTTTTTATGATGCGTCTTGCACCTGGCAGCCCTTTTACGGGTGAGCGTAATCTTCCGCCAGAAGTGATGGCGAACATTGAGGCGAAATATCACCTCAATGACCCAATGTATAAGCAATATTTCCATTATTTAGAACAACTGGCGAAAGGCGATTTTGGCCCGTCGTTCAAATATAAGGACTACACCGTTAATGATCTGGTTGCGGCTTCTTTCCCGGTTTCAGCGAAACTGGGTCTGGCGGCATTTATCATGGCGATTGTGTTTGGAGTCAGTGCGGGCGTTATCGCAGCACTCAATCAGAACACGAAATGGGATTACACGGTGATGGGCGTTGCGATGACGGGGGTGGTCATACCCAGTTTCGTGGTTGCGCCGTTACTGGTGCTGATATTTGCCATCACGCTTAAATGGTTGCCTGGCGGCGGCTGGAATGGCGGTGGTGCCAAATATATGGTCCTGCCGATGGTGGCACTGTCACTGGCTTATATCGCCAGTATTGCGCGTATCACCCGCGGTTCAATGATCGAAATTCTGCATTCCAACTTCATCCGTACAGCTCGCGCCAAAGGGTTGCCGCTGCGTCGCATCATTTTGCGCCACGCGCTTAAACCTGCACTGCTGCCGGTATTGTCATACATGGGACCGGCCTTCGTTGGGATTATCACCGGTTCGATGGTCATCGAGAGCATTTTCGGATTGCCGGGCATTGGCCAGCTGTTTGTTAACGGTGCATTAAACCGTGACTACTCACTGGTCTTGAGCCTGACCATTTTAGTGGGCGCATTGACCATATTATTCAATGCGATCGTCGACGTGCTTTATGCCGTCATCGACCCGAAAATCCGTTATTAATGCCGGAGTACGTCAATGATGTTAAGTAAGAAAAATAGCGACGTCGTAGAAAACTTCAGCGAAAAACTCGAAGTTGAAGGCCGCAGTCTGTGGCAGGATGCACGACGTCGTTTTATGCACAACCGTGCCGCGGTCACCAGCCTGATCGTGCTGGCATTTATCGCGCTATTCGTGGCGTTTGCGCCGATGTTATCCCAGTTTTCCTACGATGATACCGACTGGAATATGATGTCAGCGGCGCCTGATTTTGCTTCTCACCACTATTTCGGCACTGACTCTTCAGGCCGTGATTTGCTGGTACGTGTGGCGATCGGCGGACGTATTTCCCTGATGGTCGGTGTAGCGGCAGCGTTAGTGGCCGTTATTCTCGGTACGCTTTACGGGTCGTTGTCCGGTTATCTTGGCGGTAAAATTGACTCCGCAATGATGCGTCTGCTGGAAATTCTCAACTCCTTCCCGTTCATGTTCTTCGTTATTCTGCTGGTGACCTTCTTCGGGCAAAACATCCTGCTGATATTCGTGGCGATCGGGATGGTGTCCTGGCTGGACATGGCGCGTATCGTGCGTGGACAGACTCTCAGCCTCAAGCGTAAAGAATTCATCGAAGCGGCGCTGGTGAGTGGTGTGAGCACGCGCAATATTGTCCTGCGTCACATTGTTCCCAATGTGCTGGGCGTTGTCGTGGTCTACGCATCGCTGCTGGTGCCGAGCATGATTTTGTTTGAATCCTTCCTGAGCTTCCTGGGATTGGGTACACAGGAACCACTGAGCAGTTGGGGCGCGTTGTTAAGCGATGGCGCCAACTCGATGGAAGTTTCACCTTGGTTACTGCTGTTCCCGGCAGGCTTCCTGGTTGTAACTCTGTTTTGTTTCAATTTTATCGGCGATGGCTTGCGTGATGCCCTCGACCCGAAAGATCGTTAAGGAGTGCAATCATGAGCACCATTGAACATTCCACATTTGCAGCCCCCGCCGCGGTTGACGGCAAAGTTCCGCCAATCTTACTTGATGTTCAGGATTTGCGCGTCACGTTCGAGACTCCGGACGGTGACGTTACCGCAGTGAACGATCTGAATTTCGATCTGCGTGCTGGCGAAACGCTGGGCATTGTGGGCGAATCCGGTTCTGGCAAATCACAAACCGCCTTTGCCCTGATGGGATTACTGGCCAGTAATGGCCGCATCGGCGGTTCGGCGAAATTTAATGGCCGCGAAATCCTCAATCTGCCACAACAACAGCTCAATAAGCTGCGCGCAGAACAGATTTCGATGATCTTCCAGGATCCGATGACCTCTCTCAACCCGTACATGCGCGTGGGTGAACAGTTGATGGAAGTCCTGATCCTGCATAAAAAAATGAGTAAGCGCGAAGCGTTTGAAGAATCCGTACGCATGCTGGACGCGGTGAAAATGCCGGAAGCCCGCAAGCGTATGAAAATGTTCCCACATGAATTCTCCGGTGGTATGCGCCAGCGTGTGATGATTGCAATGGCGTTGCTGTGCCGCCCTAAATTGCTGATTGCCGATGAGCCGACCACGGCGCTGGACGTGACCGTTCAGGCGCAAATCATGACATTACTGAATGAACTGAAATCAGAGTTCAACACAGCAATCATTATGATTACGCATGACCTTGGCGTGGTGGCCGGTATCTGCGACAAAGTGCTGGTGATGTACGCTGGGCGAACCATGGAATATGGCCGTGCACGCGATGTGTTTTATGAACCTTGTCATCCTTATTCCATCGGCCTGCTCAATGCGGTTCCTCGTCTTGATGCCGAAGGTGGCGCGATGATGACTATTCCGGGCAACCCGCCAAACTTGCTGCGCCTGCCAAAAGGTTGTCCGTTCCAGCCGCGCTGTCCGCATGCGATGGATATCTGCTCCTCGGCACCGCCGCTGGAGCGTTTCGGGGATGGCCGTTTGCGTGCATGCTTTAAGCCGCTGGAGGAGCTGGTATGACAGACAACACAATCATGAACAGTGCGGCAATGAACACCCACGCGCCAGAGAAAAAAGTTCTGCTCGAAGTGGCTGATCTTAAAGTCCATTTCGACATCAAAGACGGTAAACAATGGTTCTGGCAGCCCTCGAAAACCCTGAAAGCCGTCGACGGCGTGACCCTGCGTCTTTATGAAGGGGAAACGCTGGGCGTAGTGGGGGAATCTGGTTGTGGTAAATCGACCTTTGCCCGTGCGCTGATCGGGTTGGTGAAAGCCACTGACGGTCGTGTCGCATGGCTGGGCAAAGATCTGCTGAATATGTCGGACAGCGAGTGGCGCCACACGCGCAGTGATATCCAGATGATTTTCCAGGATCCGCTGGCGTCCCTGAACCCGCGTATGACCATTGGTGAAATCATTGCCGAGCCGCTGAAAACCTATAATCCGAAGATGCCTCGTCTTGAGGTGAAGGAAAAAGTGAAGGCAATGATGTTAAAGGTCGGGCTGCTGCCTAACCTGATTAACCGTTACCCGCACGAATTCTCCGGTGGTCAGTGTCAGCGTATTGGCATCGCGCGCGCACTCATCCTGGAACCGAAACTGATTATCTGTGATGAGCCAGTCTCTGCACTGGATGTGTCCATCCAGGCGCAGGTGGTTAACCTGCTTCAGCAGTTGCAGCGTGAAATGGGCTTGTCGCTGATTTTCATCGCGCACGATCTGGCGGTGGTAAAGCACATCTCTGACCGTGTTCTGGTGATGTATCTTGGTCATGCCGTCGAGCTGGGGACTTATGATGAGGTGTACAACAATCCTCAGCATCCGTATACCCGTGCCCTGATGTCTGCGGTGCCGGTTCCTGATCCGGACAAAGAGCGCAACAAAGTCATTCAGTTGCTGGAAGGGGAGTTACCTTCGCCAATTAATCCGCCGTCAGGTTGCGTGTTCCGTACCCGCTGCCCGATCGCCGGACCAGAATGTGCGATAACCCGTCCGTTGCTGGAAGGCAGCTTCCGCCACGCGGTATCCTGTCTGAAAGTCGATCCGCTCTGATAAATATTCTCAGACGGAAAGCATAAAAAAACCTGCCAATGGCAGGTTTTTCTTTTCTGTTAACCGCCCCCCTAAATCATTCGAGTTGCATGAAAGCAGCCAACACAGAGCCAGTCTGAAGGACGACGGAGAAGATTATTCTTTCCAGAGGATATGGCACAGCTTGTGATCTTTCTCGCGACACAGCAGAACACGGGCGAAAATATCATTGATAGGCTGGTCTTCAGCGTCAGCCAGGCCAATCACCACTTCAGCAAAGAAGTCCGGATTTAAGTCGAAATCCACGTGCTCAACCCAGTCTTCAGCCGGGTCATATAATTCAGCGCCGCCACGTTCTTCAAATTGCAGATTGAAGATCAGGATGTCTGCCGGATCAAGGTTATCTCCGGCCAGTTCCAGAAAGATGTCGTAGGCTTGTTCAAGCGTTTCGTCTTCGGTCAGGCGATTATTCAGGTCCATATCATTCTCGTTTACAGATGAGTGTATTCAGGCTGGTTCAGGCCGGTACTGTGTGTATTACATCATGCCCGACGTGGCTTTTACAGCAGCGGACTGAAAAAGTAGAACAATCGTTCGACGATGCGGTGCCAGAAAGGACGTTTAAGCCAGGCTTCCACATCCAGCAAATGCGAGCGGGCAATATAATCTTCCTGCACGCGGCCCAAATCATCGCCAAATCCGGCGTCATCAATGACCAGTGTTATCTCAAAATTGAGCCACAGACTGCGCATATCCAGATTCACCGTGCCGACCAGACTGAGCTGGCCGTCGACCAGAATACTTTTGGTATGCAGCAGGCCGTCTTCGAACTGGTAAATTTTGACACCGGCTTCCAGCAATTCGCCAAAGAACGCCTTACTTGCCCAGTTCACCATCATCGAATCGTTCTTCATCGGCAGAATGATACTGACATCCACTCCGCGCTGCGCCGCTGTGCAAATGGCATGCAGCAGATCGTCGCTTGGCACGAGATACGGTGTCGTCATCACCAGTTGTTCGCGTGCAGAATAGGTCGCGGTCAGCAGAGCCTGATGAATCATATCTTCAGGGAAGCCAGGGCCGGAAGCGATCACCTGAATGGTATGGCCGCTTTCCTGCTCGAACGGCATCTGGTTGAGATCCGGTTCCGGCGGTAAAATCCGTTTGCCGGTTTCAATCTCCCAGTCGCAGGAATACACGATACCCATTGTGGTGGCGACAGGGCCTTCCATGCGCGCCATCAAGTCCACCCACTGACCGACGCCAGCATCCTGTTTGAAGAAACGCGGATCGACCATATTCATGCTGCCGGTATAGGCGACATAGTTGTCGATCAGTACGACTTTACGGTGCTGACGCAGATCCATCCGGCGCAGGAACACACGGAACAGATTCACCTGCAACGCTTCAACGACTTCGATACCCGCGTTGCGCATCATGGCCGGGTAAGGGCTGCGGAAAAAGGCCACGCTGCCAGCGGAATCCAGCATCAGACGGCAATGAATGCCACGGCGAGAGGCCGCCATCAGGGATTCTGCGACCTGATCAACCAGACCGCCCGGTTGCCAGATATAAAACACCATTTCGATGTTACTGCGTGCCAGTCCGATATCACGCATCATCGCGTGCAGCACGTCATCGCTGGTGGTCAGCAGTTGCAACTGATTACCTTTTACACCGGCAATGCCCTGACGGCGCTCGCAAAGCTGGAAAAGTGAGGCGGCAATTTCACTGTTCTCAGTGGCAAAAATACGCTTACAGTCTTTGAGATCATTGAGCCAGCGGGCGGTGGAGGGCCACATGGCTTTTGCCCGTTCCGCACGGCGTTTGCCTAAGTGCAGTTCCCCAAACGAGAGATAGGCAATAATACCGACCAGCGGAATGATGTAGATGATCAGCAGCCATGCCATTGCGGACGGAACTGCCCGGCGCTTCATCAGAATGCGCAGGGTGACACCGGCAATCAGTAACCAGTAACCGAAAACCAGAAGACCGCTGATTACCGTATAAAATGTTGTCATAAAGGCGAAAAGTCCTGTTCGCAAGCCATCGGCATGAGTGTACGTGAAAGGGGAAACCTTTTAACTAACTTTATCCTGCTAATCAATCAGCTACCTCTGTAATCTGTATCAGATTAATAAAAGAGTCATCGCCCTGACATCAAGGTTAGCTGATAACGTGGAGGAAGGGGGAAAACAAGACTTGGATCACAACGTCATCGGCCTATAATGTCCCGCAGTTTTTCCGCTCAAGACACTTTCTGTAAAAGAAGCGCTTTCGTTAAAGAAGCAGCCACGGGCATTACGGGACACAAGTGAATGAAACACAGTAGAAATGAAGTCGGCCGGTGGCGGATGTTACGCCAGACCCAGCGCCGGAGAAGCCGCTGGCTGGAAGGGCAGTCAAGACGCTACCGCCATATTTACCGTATTCGTCAAATCCATCATCAGCAGCACCAGCGCCTTTCATTGTATGCCGTGAACTACGAATGGAATTCCTGATTAACGGGATTTAGGCTGAAAAAGCGCGCCACATTTTTTGCAGACCAGCGTGGCGTTTTTGCGCACTTTCGAGCTCATCTGTTCTGAAACATAACCGCATTCCGGGCAGGTGACCTTCGTGGTCGTGCTGGTTAGAAACTTCAGTCCGTCGAAGAATGACATAATGCTTACCTCATGGGTAGGGGTAAGCATTCTAACACAGAAGCGATGAATGCAATGTGACGGCATTCGGGGAATCACGCCATGAGGTGTGATGTCATGGCGCGTGAGGGGTGAAATCAGTCGAAAAGCTCTGAAAGGAAGCTCTTCTTTTTATAGGGCTTTTGGGACGGGTAATGGCCGCGGTTGTCATAATTGCCTTGCGGCCGGTGATCGTCTCGACGGTCACGTTCCTCATAGCGTGCAGTTGCAGGGCGTTCTGCGGCCTGTAATGTGGCAGATTTCTCGATGATTTTATCCAGCTCACCGCGATCCAGCCATACTCCGCGACAGTCAGGACAATAATCGATTTCAATGCCCTGACGTTCGGACATCACTAACTGACTTTCTTTGCATACCGGACATTGCATATCAGGTTCTCCGCTCGACTGTTAAAGAAAAAAGGCGCAGGTAACTGTTTGAGTAACCGGATATTTAGACAATCAACTGACGTAAGCAAAAGTAAAGTTGATTAAAGAGAAGGCGGGAAGGCACAGGGAATAGCGGGCAGCCCGAAAAACTGCCCATAAAACATCAGAATACGCGTTTGAACGGTTTGACAGTCACGGCTTTATACACGCCAGCTTTAACGTACGGATCGGCATCTGCCCACACTCTGGCGTCTTCCAGTGTTTCGAATTCGACAATCAGCACGGATCCGGTCATGCCGGCGGCGCCCGGATCTTCGCTGTCAATGGACGGGGTCGGACCTGCAATCAGTACGCGGCCTTGTTCATGCAATTTTTTCAGGCGTTCGATGTGAGCAGGGCGGGCAGCAGCGCGTTTCTCCAGCGAGTCGGAAACATCTTCAGAATAAATAACGTAAAGCATGAGTCACCTTTAATGGGGTTTTAGTGAGCGTTTTTTGGCAGCCAGAGGCTGCCTGACTATTTTACAGAATTAACATAGCTAAACCTGAAGTCCGGGGAAAGCGCTTTGCGTAGGATCAAAACAAGGGTTATTTGAGAATAGTTGTCATCTCGGTGTTGAATATGATTGCTATTTACATTTAAACTTGCGGCTTCACGGGGAAAATGAATCATTATGCCGCTAAAAAAGTTTAGATTTATCCGCAAGGTGACGGTGCCGGTTTTGCTTGCTGTTAGTTTACATGTCGCAGTCATTGCGGGCGTGTTGTATATGACGGTGGGCGAGTCAATCAAATTGCCAAGTCAGGATCAGAAGGTGATGAGTGTAACGATGGTCAATCCGGCCGACTTTGCACCCCCTCCGCCGCCGCCACAACCTGAACCGACACCGCCAGCACCTGAGCCGGAACCGGAAGTCGTGCCGGAGCCACCGCCGCCGCCTGAAGCCGTTGTGATTCCGGAGCCCCCAAAACCTAAGCCAAAACCGGTGAAAAAGCCGGTCGTTAAACCGAAGGTGAAACCCGTTGAACGTCCCGTCGAAAAACCGGCGCAAACGGTACAAACTGCCCCGGTAACCAGCAACCAGCCGGTCACTAAACCCGTGAGTCAGCCTCCGGCGTCTACCAATGCGCAGAGCAATACCGGTCCGCGGCCGCTGCAGCGTGGCGAACCTGCTTATCCGGCGCGAGCACTGGCCTTACGTATCGAAGGGCGGGTTCGTGTACAGTTTGATGTGGACAGCGATGGTCGTGTGCAAAACGTACGTGTTCTGTCAGCTGAGCCGCGCAATATGTTTGAGCGGGAAGTGAAACAGGCGATGAGCAAATGGCGCTATGAACCGAAGGCTGCCAGCAATCTCGTGGTGAACCTGGTGTTCAGGATTAAAGGCGGTTCTGCTGTCGAATAAGCCAGGACAGGTCATCACCAGTGATTTCCACGCAAAAAAAGGTCGCCATGAAGGCTAATGCCGGTCACTTAAGGTGACCGGCATTGTTTTTTAAGGGATATTTCGACCTTTTTTCTCTCACTTCC
>NZ_QSNX01000016.1:0-111031 GCF_009498575.1 Rahnella sp. RcJ3 | reverse complement strand
GGGTCCATGATGAGCATGAACCCTTTTTACACGAGCCACCGGATCGGTCAACTGATCCTTAAACGATCGGCATTACCTGCAAAGGGTGCCTTTTTATTGTCACACGGCTCGCGCAGCCGTAGGATCAGGCGCGGCGATCAAGGATTTCGAAGCAATAACCATGAGAGTTCTGCTCATCCGCATCGTGGAATTCGCTGAATGTGCTTTCCCAGTCATCCGGCTCATAATCAGGGAAATGTGTATCCCCTTCGACTTCGGCATCAATGTGAGTCAGATATAAACGATTGGCCTTCGGCAGCAGTTGCTCATACACGCGGCCGCCCCCCATCACCATCACTTCTTCCACATCGCCGGCAGCCGCCAGCGCAGCGTCAACAGACGTTACCCAGGTCACACCTTCATGCTCGCCCGGTTTAGAGCTGATGACAATATTCAGCCGGCCAGGCAACGGGCGTCCGATTGACTCAAACGTCTTTCGCCCCATGATGACGGGTTTGTTGAGCGTATTACGCTTAAACCAGGCCAGATCACCAGGTAAATGCCAAGGCATAGCGTTTTCCATGCCAATAACGCGATCGGTCGCCAGTGCGGCGATCAGGCTAATAATCATTGTGAAGCCCTGTGTAGAAAAAGGATTTGTGCGTGACCCCAAAAAAGAGCTGCCACTATACGGAAAGCCCCATCAGCCGTCGATAGGGAGACCCACGCTTTACAAAGATATAAGAGAGCTCTTACCCTGCCGGGATATTCCCCGCCAAAAGTAGCGGTTCCGGCGGTAAAGGACGCTCAAAAGCAGGAAGGTACCGCCGTAATCCAGTCGAAAATGCTGAAGCGCTCACCTGCTTTTTTGCATGGTAGCTCCACGTTGTACAACAACGCTTACACACCGGGGCGTTTACGGTACAGCCACAATCCCGGTAACGATAATCCGATAGATAATGCCCCGACGATAAAACTGGCTTTCAGAAAATTGGTGAGTGCCGTCGATAGCAATGCTTCGCTGTAGCCCAGATGCGAAATCTCCACGACTGAGATCATCGCCGTGTAGGCAGAAATGCCGGGGAACATCGGTATAACAGCGGCAACGGTGAAAACTTTAGGATGCGCCAGTAACCAGCGTGACCATCGAATGCCCATAATGCCAATCAGTATAGCTGCCAGCAGGGAGGCCCATTCGATGTTTATCCCGCCGTGGATCAGCAACATCCGCGTGCCATGGCCAACTGCGCCGAGCAGTGCGCAATAACGTAATGCCCGCGGCGGCACATTAAACACCATCGCAAAGCCCAGTGCGGGCACGGCAGCGAAAAGCATATCCTGAATCAGTGCCCATAAAAGGCTCATGACCACCCCCGTAAACCCCACAATGCCATTGCCATGACCACACCAATGCAGGTCGCCAGTGTCAGCAGGCTGGCCATAGTCCAGCGCGCCAGTCCGGTGTTCACATGCCCTTTGAACATGTCCGCCACGGCATTAATCAGCGGAAAACCCGGCACCAGCAATAACACGCTGGCAGCCATTGCGACGTTTGATGACTGCTGAAAAATGCCCAGCCGCAACAGCAACCCTGAAATGGAAGTCGCCACGAATGCCGTGCAGCAAAAGTTGATGAGCGGATTCATATGCCGTGCAGTAAGGCTCTGGCGTACGGCCATGGCGACGCCGCTGGCAAAAAAAGTGACAATGAATGCATCCCAGCCGCCACCATTAAGTTTGCTGAAACACCCGCAGGAGAGCGCCACCATCAGGATCATCAGCCAGCGCGGATACCGCAGCGGTTTGATTTTTTGCAGGCGTTTTGCCACCAGTTGACTGTCGAGCAGTTTATGCTCGGCCAGGATCACCGTATGTTGGACTTGTGTCACAACCTGCATGTTGATCCCGCGGTCAACATTTTTACGCGTCGAGGTCAGACAATAACCGCCGCTTAAGGTGCTGAGCACAATGGCATTGGCGGAAATCGAGCTTTCCACCCGGTCCATTCCCAGCGCGACGCCAAGCCTCGCCGACAGCTGTTCGACCAGCATACTTTCGGCACCATGCTGCAACAGCATCAGGGCACATTCGATGCACAAACGGGTAATTTCACGTTGATGATGCGCCTCGGGGCTTTCACGCACCGGGTATTCTATGACCGGATCCTGCATACCATTCACCGCCCGCAAAAAAAGCAATAAGAGTGATTTAACTTACTGAGGATTGGCGTATCATGCCGCCTTCTTTTGTTCCGAACATTGACGACGGTTATTTTCATGCTTGAAACCACCCTTTTTGTTGCCAGTATCGCCTTCCTCGGCATGCTTTCTCCCGGTCCCGATTTCTTTCTGGTCATCAAAAATGCGGCCCGCTATCCGCGCATCGCGGCACTCATGACGTCACTGGGTGTTATTTGTGGTGTGATTACGCATATGTCTTACTGCGTGGCCGGTCTGGCAGTGGTGATCACCACCACGCCGTGGTTATTTGATTTACTGAAATACGTCGGTGCGGCTTATCTGATCTGGGTCGGTATTCAGGCGTTGTTTTCGCGCAGCAACAGCAAAATGAACCTCGACGGACTGGAGCCACAGCAGGTAAAACTACGCACCGCGTTCGTGCAGGGTTATCTGTGTAACCTGCTCAATCCAAAAGCGACACTTTTCTTCCTGGCGATGTTTACGCAGGTCTTGCAGATTAACTCCACCTTCGGTGAAAAGCTGTGGTACGCCTCTATAATCGTCGGTTTGTCGGCCATTTGGTGGCCTTCGCTGGCGTTACTTATCCAGAGCCCGCCGGTGCGTCGTGGTCTGGCGAAAGCGCAGAAACTTATCGATAAACTGCTGGGCGGTGTACTGATCGGTTTGGGCATTAAAGTCGCACTGAGCTGAGTTCAGAAAGAAAAAACCGGTGCATCAGGCACCGGTTTTCTGTTTTAACGGCGGCTTAGCCCTTCGCTTCAATCACCTCTTTCTCAGGCGCTTTTCCGTCAATACTGCCACGCCAGCCCTGTTGCTGACCAGAAGCCAGACGCTCCTGATCCTGCTCGATAGCGGCTGTCAGCATATCTTTCGCACGCTGCATGCTGGCGATACGGAACTCAGTATCTTCGTAATTCTCGATAGTAGCCTCCAGCATTTTCAGGTTATAGCGGCGGAACAGATCTGCCTTCTCGCGGGCTTCGTACGCATCCAGCCCCAGCGCCTCCAGCACATCGCGGCCGACGCGCAAGGAGCCTTCAAACAGTTCACGCTCCGGCGCTTCGACACCCAACTGACGCAACTGATACCAGTGATCGACATCACGGGCGCGGGCAATCACTTTCAGATTCGGGAAATGCTCTTTCGCCAGCGCCGTCAGCTGAAGGTTGGCTTCCACATCGTCGATGGCATTAATCAGAACCTTCGCCTGCGCGGCACCGGCGGACTCCAGCAAATCAACGCGTGTGGCGTCGCCGTAAAACACTTTGGTGCCAAATTTACGCAGCGTTTCGATGTGATCCGGATCGTGATCCAGGACCACCGTGTGGACGTTATTTGCCAGCAGCAAACGACCGGCAATCTGACCAAAGCGCCCGAAACCGGCAATAATTACCTGCGCGTTCTCATCATCAATGGTGTCATGCGGACGGTCATCCTTCGGCGCATTGCGCTCAAGGCGCGCGGACAGTACCAGCAGCAATGGCGTCACCGCCATGGAAAGCGCCACGGCCAGCGTCAGGGCTTTCGACCATTCCACCGGCAATACGCCCGCCATTTGCGCCGTGCTGAAAATCACAAATGCAAACTCACTGCCCTGCCCGATTAAGATGGCAAACAGGCCGCGCTGCTTTTTCGGCACACCCAGCCACGGCGCAACCAGCCACAACAAGGCGGCTTTCAGCGCCATAAAACCGACCAGCAATGTGGCAATAAGCAGCGGCTGATGGACCAGCGTGCCGAAGTCGATAGACATGCCGACGCCGATAAAGAACAGCCCGAGAAGCAGACCTTTGAACGGCTGAATATCACTTTCCAGTGCATGACGGTATTCAGAACTTGCCAGCAAGACACCCGCCAGAAATGCGCCCATCGCCATCGACATACCGGCCATTTCCAGCAGAATACCGAAGCCGAATACCAGAAACAGCGCAACGGCACTGAACACTTCACGCATGCCGGAGCGTGCCACGAAGTGCAGCAAGGGCCGCGTGACATAGCGCCCGAGCAACACCACCAGCACCAGCGCACCGGCTACTTTTGCCGCTGACAAACCAAAACTCATCAGCGTTGTGGCTTCGCCGGTGCTCGCCAGTAAGGGGATCATCGCCACCAGCGGGATGGCGGCGATATCCTGGAACAGCAACACCGCAAAGGCGCTGCGGCCAATGGGTGAAGCCGTCAGGCTGCGCTCACTCATCGCCTGCATGGCAATGGCCGTTGAAGAAAGCGCCAGCGTCAGGCCGATCAACAGGGCGATTTTCCAGTCCAGTCCGAGGAAATAACAGAATGCGCTGAGCACTGCGCCGCAGCCCACCATCTGAATGCTGCCGCCGCCGAAAACCGAGGCACGCATCGTCCACAACCGTTTGGGATCCAGCTCAAGTCCGATGACAAACAGCATCAGCACCACGCCGATCTCCGCAAAGGTCAGAATTGATTCGGCATCAGAGACCAGTTTCAGCCCCCACGGGCCGATAATGCAGCCCGCAATCAGGTAACCGAGCACAGAACCCAGACCCAGACGTACCGCAATCGGCACAAACAGCGCCGCCGAGCCGAGATAAATCAGGCCTTCAATCATCAGGTTATGGTTATCCAAGGCTCACCTCCGGCGGGCAGCCTTCTTTCAGACTCAGGCAGGCGGTTAAACGACGGCGGTATTCTTCTCCCGCCGCTTTCAGCGCCACTTCATCGCAAATGAAGGTGTTGTGCACGGCGAAATACGGCAGCCAGTGCATGCCGCAATAAATGGCTGTCGCCTGTAACGGCTGCGCCAGCACGTCAAAATCGGGGTGATCACCCAGCTCGAAATGGTGCTCGTTACCGCCGGTCGTTACCGCCCACAAGCAATGTTTGCCATTTAAGGCATTGCCTTCATGGCCGTACGCCCAGCCGTGCTCGAGCACTTTGTCGATCCACAGTTTCATCAGTGGCGGCAAGCTGTACCATTGGAGCGGATGCTGGAAGACCACCAGATCTGCACGTTCAACGGCTTTCTGTTCAGCGGCAATGTCGATATTGAAATCGGGATAGAGGTCGTAGAGCGAACGCACTTCGACGTTGGGCAAATCACTGACTGCCGACAGCAGCCCCTGATTGGCTCTTGAATGGCGCGGATAGGGATGGGCGTAAATTATTAAAATCATCTGTGAACTCATATCGACAAAATATGCATTCATCATAAAGTATTTTTAACATTTATTAACTGCCGTAAATACGATGAAAAACAGGGCCCTCAGGCCCTGTCGATTTACATGAAAGGATTCACGGACAACTGACTGCCCCGAGATCCAGCCAGTTGTCACCTGCAACCGGCGTGACACCCCGAGTCCAGACCTTCGCTTTCCAGTTATGGCCGCCGTAAGTGGCCATTTCCCCCTGAACATAGGTGGCCGCATTGTCGTAAGGCAATGTGATATTGCTGACGAGTTGCCACTGATCGCTGCTGCGCGATGGCGGGTTGTTTTGTGTCCAGTATTTCGCCTTCCATATCAGCTGGGTGTAGCTGACGGCATCGCCGGTATTGTAGATTTTGCTGCTGTCCCAGGCAGGCACTTGCGCCGCCGCAGGATCCGTTGTCACACCACACCCGCCCGTGCTCGCCGGGTTAACCGTCAGTTGTAAGCTGGCAGACGTGGATGATTTTCCATCGCTGACCATCACACTGACCGGATACACTGTGCTGCTGGTGACCGCCGGAGCGGTAACGTTGATGGAGCTGGTAGTCAGCGAGCTGGCGCTCAGACCGGCGGGCAACGTCCACTGATACGTGAGCGGATCGTTATTGGCATCCGTCGCCTGTGCCACCAGCGCGAAGGTATTACCTGCCGTTACAGCCATGGTCGCCGGCAACGTCACCACCGGCGGCTGGTTCGCCTGAACCGCCGAGTTTGTCACCTGAACCTGCGCCGTGGCGCTCAGCCCTTGTGGATCGGTCACTTTCAGCTGGAATACCCACACCTGATCTTGCGCGGTAGTAAGGACATTAAACTGCGCTTTGGCTTTGTCTGCATTGGTCAGCGTCACCGCAGGCCCGGAGACTTTAGTCCACAAATACGTCAGGGCTGCATTTTCCGGATCACGGGAAGCAGAACCATCGAGCGTCACGGTCAACGGACCGGTCACGTTCTGATTTGTCCCGGCACTGGCCAGCGGCGCAAGGTTCGTCGTGCCGCCGCCGGTGCCATTCCCTAAGCCTTCATGCATGGCATTTAAAATATCGCCATTATCCGCATCAATTTCCCATGCAAACAGGCCACCCAGCTGATTAGCCAAAACATATTTACCTTTCGCGACCACTGAACGGTTGTCGTCGTAAGTGATCAAATCGCCGGTGGAAGGCTTCCACAAATACGGTGCTTCAGCTGCGGCATCATACTTGTACTGCCAGTCACTGTTGGCTTTAAGTTTCGCCACCTGACGGTAATCAAGAATGCCATTTTCCCAGGTACCGGCGGTCGGGCCGGTCGCGGTCCCGGTGAAAGGATCGTTATTCTGGAAATTCTTCACCCCCGTCCAGCCGCGCCCATACATGGCCGCACCCACTACAATTTTGCCCGGCGTCACGCCCTGTGAAAGCAACGCCTGCACGCCATGATCGGTGGTGTAATCGGTATCGGGTTTCGAGGCGGAGCCGTACAACGCAGTTTGGTGTCCCAGCGTCGTCAGTGAGAAAGCGCCATAGAAGTCATAGCTCATCAGGAAAATATGATCCATATACTGCTGCGCGGCGCTGTAATCCACGTTATCAATTTTGTCCCGGCCTGCACTGATCGCCGAACTCAGTTCATAGGTTTTTCCGGTTTGGGCGGATAATTCATTGAGCATAGTCCGCAGCTCTTTCATCAGCTGCACATAGGTATCTCCATCCGCCGTGCTGCCCAGTGCAGGATTTTCACCGCCACCGCCCGGAAATTCCCAGTCGATATCCACACCGTCGAAGAATTTCCAGGTTTGCAGAAACTCCTTCACCGAGGCCACAAAAACATCCCGCTTCGCTTTGTCTTTCATGAAATAGAACGGGTCGGATAACGTCCAGCCACCGATGGAAGGGACAATTTTCAGATTCGGGTAGGCTTTCTTCAGCGCCATCAGCTGGCCGAAATTCCCTTTGTAAGGCGCAGAATATTCACTGACACCTTGCTGAGGCATTTGCACTGCAGCCCAGGGATCATGGATCGCGACTTTAAAATCCTGACGCCCTGCACAGGCGCGTTGCAAGGCCTGAAAACTGCCCTCAATGCTTTTCAAGCTGTCGTTAATCCCATCCCCGCCGCAAATCGGCGTAAAGCCGTACAGGATATGAGTCAGGTTCTGCGCAGGGATTTTATCCACCGGGAACCCGCGACCGTACACGCCCCACTCGACAAAATAAGCGCCTACGACCTTGCCGGATTTATTGTTATAAGGCTGGTTGTTTTCCTTCAGCGTGCTGGTCAATGGTAGCAAATGGCTGCCATCGGTATCCGCCACTACAATTTGTTTGGCGTCACTGGTGGTACAGCCTTCGCTGTTACATAACGCAACCTGCAACTGATAGCGCCCGCCTTTATTGACAGCAAACGTGGCGCTGCCCGTTGTGCCGGAAGGGCCGCTCCAGACCTGCGCACCGTTCAGTAACACTTTGGCCGTCTGCCCTGCATCGCCGGTCCACAAATTCCAGGTGACGGTGACATCCGCCGCATTCTTTACAGTGACCAGTTGATTGTAGGCCGAGGCGGACTGATTGATATCAATGATGGCAAAGGTGGTTTCATCCGCACCGAGTGTCGGCTTTCCGGGAAGTGCCGCCTGTGAGACCGGCGCAAGAACCGCGCCGATGAGTAAAGCCAGAAGGGTGACAGGTGTTTTGTACATGTGAAATTCCTCATTTTGACTGAAAGCGCTGCAAGAAGGGTTAATTCTCGATGTGAACTAACCCAAGCTCCGAGTATAAAATCAGGAACAAAAACATAACAATAATTAAACATTAAAACATCATGACACCCATCACATTAACACAAAATATCGATCTAAAATAATAACTTATGATAAATTCACTTTCATATGAAGACTTTCATACATAAAAAATATAACTTTAATGATAAACATACTTAATGATTATATTTAACATTTTAGCCAAACACATATAAAAAAAAGCCCGCCCCTTGCGGGAGCGGGCGTCTTAACGACCGGATGGAAACAGCGGAGACTTATTTGCTGATTTTGGCGTGCATTTCCTGCACTGAAATCACCTGTTCAGTCGGGTCAGAAGATAATGCCATTGCCGTCGCGAAACCACCGTTCAGCGTAGTGTCGTAATGCACTTTGTATTGCAGCGCACTGCGACGGATAAGCTTGGAGTCTTCAATCGCCTGACGACCCGCCGTGGTGTTCACGATATACACATATTCGCCGTTCTTGATACGGTCCTGAATATGCGGACGGCCTTCATGCACCTTGTTGACCAGACGCGGGTTAATCCCGGCTTCGCCCAGCACTACCGCAGTACCGTGAGTCGCATCCAGCTCGAAACCGCGTTTCAGCAGTTTCGCGGCCAGATCCACCACACGGCCTTTGTCGCCTTCACGAACCGACAACAGTGCGCGTCCGGCTTTCTTCATGCCGGAGTTGCTTCCCAGTTGCGCTTTGGCAAAGGCTTCTGCGAAGGTACGGCCAACGCCCATCACTTCACCGGTAGAACGCATTTCCGGCCCAAGAATCGGGTCAACGCCAGGGAATTTGTTGAACGGCAACACCACTTCTTTCACGGAGTAGTAAGGCGGGATGACTTCTTCGGTAATGCCCTGCTCTGCCAGAGTCTGACCTGCCATCACGCGAGCCGCCACTTTCGCCAGTGGTACACCGGTCGCTTTAGAGACGAACGGAACGGTACGGGCAGCACGCGGGTTGACTTCAATCAGGTAGACTTCGTTGTTCTTCACGGCGAACTGGACGTTCATCAGGCCGCGAACGCTCAGCTCGAAGGCCAGTTTCTCGACCTGCTGACGCATCACATCCTGAATCTCTTTGCTCAGCGTGTAGCACGGCAGTGAACATGCAGAGTCACCGGAGTGAACGCCCGCCTGTTCGATGTGCTCCATGATACCGCCAATCAGCACGCGCTCACCGTCGCAGATAGCATCAACGTCAACTTCTACGGCGTCGTCAAGGAAGCGGTCCAGCAGAACCGGGGCGTCGTTCGACACGCTGACGGCGTTCTGGAAGTAACGGCGCAGGTCGATTTCGTCGTATACGATTTCCATCGCGCGGCCACCCAGAACATAAGACGGACGTACCACCAGCGGATAACCGATACCCGCAGCTTTCTCAACAGCCTGTTCGATAGTCGCGACTGTGGCGTTTGCCGGTTGTTTCAGGCCCAGACGGTTAACCGCCTGCTGGAAACGTTCACGGTCTTCGGCGCGGTCGATGGCATCCGGGCTGGTGCCGATAATTGGCACGCCAGCGGCTTCCAGTTCACGCGCCAGTTTCAGCGGAGTCTGGCCGCCGTACTGAACAATCACGCCTTTCGGCTGCTCGATACGCACGATTTCCAGCACGTCTTCCAGGGTGACGGATTCGAAGTACAGGCGGTCAGAGGTGTCGTAATCGGTAGATACAGTTTCCGGGTTACAGTTAACCATGATGGTTTCGTAACCGTCTTCACGCAGCGCCAGCGAGGCGTGTACGCAGCAATAGTCGAACTCGATACCCTGACCGATACGGTTCGGACCACCGCCCAGCACCATGATTTTTGGCTTATCATTGGTCGGGTTAGATTCACACTCTTCTTCATACGTGGAGTACATGTAGGCGGTATCGGTAGAGAATTCCGCCGCACAGGTATCAACACGTTTGTAGACCGGATGCAGGTTGTATTTGTGACGCAGTTTGCGCACTTCGCTTTCTGACACGCCGACCAGTTTAGCCAGACGCAGATCCGCAAAGCCTTTACGCTTGAGCATGCGCAGGTAGTCGTGGGTCAGAATGTTGAAGCCGCCCTCGGCCACTTCATTTTCCAGTTTCACCAGCTCTTCAATCTGCACCAGGAACCAGCGGTCCACGTTGGTCAGGTTGAAGATGCCGTCAACAGACATCCCGGCACGGAAGGCATCAGCGATATACCAGATACGCTCGGCACCGGCTTCTTTCAGTTCACGACGAATTTTGGTCAGCGCTTCCGGATCATCCAGACTCACTTTCGGGTCGAAACCGCTCGCGCCGACTTCCAGGCCGCGCAAGGCTTTTTGCAGAGATTCCTGCTGTGTACGACCAATCGCCATCACTTCGCCGACAGATTTCATCTGCGTGGTCAGACGGTCGTTGGCGCCGGCAAATTTCTCGAAGTTGAAGCGAGGAATTTTAGTCACAACGTAGTCGATAGAAGGTTCAAACGACGCTGGCGTTTTGCCGCCGGTGATATCGTTCATCAACTCATCGAGGGTGTAACCCACCGCCAGTTTCGCCGCCACTTTAGCAATCGGGAAACCGGTCGCTTTGGAGGCCAGGGCTGAGGAACGGGAGACACGCGGGTTCATTTCGATAACAATCAGACGACCATTTTTCGGGTTCACCGAGAACTGAACGTTGGAGCCACCGGTTTCTACGCCGATTTCACGCAGCACCGCCATCGAGGCGTTACGCATGATTTGGTATTCTTTGTCGGTCAGGGTCTGCGCTGGCGCCACGGTAATGGAGTCACCGGTGTGGATGCCCATCGCATCGAAGTTTTCAATGGAGCAGACGATGATGCAGTTGTCGTTTTTATCACGCACCACTTCCATCTCGTACTCTTTCCAGCCAATCAGCGACTCATCAATCAGCAGCTCTTTGGTCGGGGAAAGATCCAGCCCGCGTTCGCAAATCTCTTCGAACTCTTCACGGTTGTACGCAATACCGCCACCGGTGCCGCCCATAGTGAATGACGGACGGATGATGCACGGAAAGCCAACGTCAGCGGCAACCGCCAGCGCTTCTTCCATCGTGTGTGCAATACCGGAACGTGCGGTGTCGAGGCCGATTTTTTTCATCGCCACGTCGAAACGGCGACGATCTTCGGCTTTATCAATGGCGTCTGCGGTCGCGCCAATCATGGTCACACCGAATTCTTCCAACACGCCCTGACGTTCCAGTTCCAGTGCACAGTTCAGTGCGGTCTGGCCGCCCATCGTTGGCAGCACGGCATCGGGACGTTCTTTTTCGATAATTTTGCGCACAACTTCCCAGTGGATCGGCTCGATGTAAGTCGCATCCGCCATTTCAGGGTCAGTCATGATCGTTGCCGGGTTGGAGTTCACCAGAATGACGCGGTAACCCTCTTCACGCAGCGCTTTACACGCCTGTGCGCCGGAGTAGTCAAATTCACAAGCCTGGCCGATAACAATCGGGCCGGCGCCCAGAATCAGGATGCTTTTTATGTCTGTACGTTTTGGCATTTTTTATTCGCTCCTGTTATCTGGCGTTGTTTGTGCGAAAAGCTTCAATCAGTTCGATAAAGTGGTCAAACAGCGGTGCCGCATCGTGCGGGCCTGGGCTCGCTTCAGGGTGGCCCTGGAAGCTGAACGCCGCTTTATCGGTACGGTGGATACCCTGCACCGTATGGTCAAACAATGATTTGTGCGTCACGCGCAGATTGGCTGGCAGGCCGGATTCATCAACCGCAAAGCCGTGGTTCTGTGCGGTGATCATCACGATATTTTTATCGAGATCTTTTACCGGATGGTTACCGCCGTGGTGGCCGAGTTTCATTTTCACGGTCTTCGCGCCGCTGGCGAGTGCCAGTAACTGATGGCCGAGGCAGATGCCGAAGACCGGTATGTCGGTTTCCAGGAAGGTTTTGATGGCGGCGATGGCGTAATCACAAGGCTCCGGATCGCCCGGGCCATTGGACAGGAAGATGCCGTCCGGATTCATTTTCAGGACGTCTTCTGCCGGAGTCTGTGCAGGAACGACCGTCAGGCGGCATCCGCGATCCACCAGCATGCGCAGGATATTGCGTTTCGCGCCGTAGTCATAAGCCACCACGTGGAATGGCAAGTCTTCGGCTTTTTTTGCTTCAGGCAGTTCGCCTTCCAGAGTCCAGCTACCTTGTTGCCAGCGGTAAGATTCCGTCGTGGTCACTTCTTTCGCCAGATCCATGCCTTTCAGGCCCGGGAATGCTTTGGCTTTTTGCAGCGCCAGTTCAGCATCCGGTGAATCGCCCGCGATAATACAGCCGTTCTGTGCGCCTTTTTCGCGTAACAGACGGGTCAGTTTGCGGGTATCAATATCGGCGATGGCAACGATATTGTTGCGCTTGAGGTAATCAGAAAGATTTTCTTCACTGCGGTAGTTGCTGGCTATCAGGGGTAAATCGCGGATGACCAGGCCTTGAGCATGTACTGCGGAGGATTCTTCATCAGCGGCATTGGTGCCGACATTACCGATATGGGGATAAGTGAGAGTGACAATCTGGCGGGAATAGGAAGGATCAGTGAGGATTTCTTGATAACCGGTCATCGACGTATTGAAGACCACTTCCCCCACTGCCGACCCTTCTGCCCCGATGGCCCGACCGTGGAATTGGGTTCCGTCTTCCAGAACCAATAGCGCTGACTTTATCAAAGCATCCTCCAAGAATAATAAATCACAATATCTGCATATTAATTCAGATAACCCGATCTAAATCAATGCAAAAATCGCTCCCGAAGCCAATTTTTGGCAAATTGCGCGCATTCTAATGATGGCAGTTCGGTTTGTCTACCAAAAGCGCCAATATTTCTCTGTTTTTCGCACAACTCAGTGAAAACAGACTCTCACTGCCATAAAAACACAGCCTAAGTCAGTATAGTAACCGTTTGCGGAAGAGGATGTCTGAAAAATGACGAAGAAAGGAGTTTTGTTACAGCTCAGGGAAACAAGGGAGTACAAAAAACAAACAATACAGCAAGAGAAATCGGGATAAAGTCAGTAAAACACAGGATTCAAAATTAAAACAAACCCAAATAGCCATTTTAAACAAAAAAGAGAAGGGCAATCAAGGAACTGCCCTTTTATCAAAAGATTATGACCAAAACAACCACATCACATCTAAAACGTTGACTACAAATCTTCTAAACCAAGGACATCCCGCATGTCATAAAAACCACTTTTATGCGAGAAAAGCCATTTTCCTGCACGAACTGCGCCATTTGCGAAGGTCATACGGCTGGAAGCCTTATGGGTAATCTCAACACGCTCCCCGATATCGGCAAACATCGCGGTATGTTCACCGACGATATCGCCGGCACGAATGGTGGCAAAACCAATACTTTTTGGATCACGTTCACCGGTATGACCTTCACGGGCATACACCGCACAATCTTTCAGATCACGCCCTAACGCATCAGCAATCGCTTCACCCATTGCCAGTGCTGTACCTGATGGTGCATCAACTTTATGACGGTGGTGCGCTTCTACGATTTCAATATCCGTGTAATCGCCCATGACTTTGGCCGCTTTTTCCAGCAGCTTGAGGACAACATTCACGCCCACGCTGAAGTTGGCCGCAAAAACCACCGGAATGACCTCAGAAGCCTGCTTAATTGCAGCCTTACCGGCATCGTCAAAGCCCGTAGTGCCGATAATCATACCTTTATGGTGTTTCTGGCAAAATTCCAGATGAGCCAGGGTGCCTTCCGGACGGGTGAAGTCGATCAAAATATCGAAGTCATTCTTCACGGCATCCAGATTGTCATGCACTTTAATGCCAGCAGTACCCACGCCAGCCAGTTCACCCGCATCGGTGCCCACTAAGGAAGAACCGGTACGTTCCAGCGCTGCGCCCAACACCACGCCTTCGGCGTCAGAGATGGCCTGAATCAGCTGCCGGCCCATACGGCCACCCGCGCCAACAACAGCCATGCGAATATCAGCGTTACTCATAATTACTCTCTTCTTTTTGTGGTTCTGCCGTGAAACAGAATCAGGTTATCGACCCCGCGATCTGGGAGCCAGCAAAATTGCCTCATAATTAGAAAATTATGATACAGCCCCGTTAATATCAGTAAAAGCCATCTGGTTTCAGGTTACGCAATCTGTGATTTTGTGTTAAACGACTGGCAAAACTGGAACTAACGGACAAAAAAACACCAAAAAGCCCGCCTTAATGCGGCTCGCATAACCATGCAATGTAGTGCATAAGTTTCAGCTTTCGTCCGCCCTTCTCCCTGCATCTTTCGCGACACTGATTTTATCACTCTCCCCCAGGGCACCGTCTGACAATATGTATTAAAGGAGAAAGAAGAATATGACGGTGATTTCTGAAAACGCGTATTCACATCCTTGCGTGAGACAGATAAGCAGCAAACAAAACATTTCTTAGATCTGAAACATTAAATTTTTATTATATATGGCGAAATAATATTGATAAAATCAATGATTATGATAATAAATAGCAACCTAATTTTAACTGCCGAAATTTGATTTAAACGACAGTCAAAATAAGTAGCCTGGCTTCATAAGGCGCGTCTTCACCCTTACCAGACAGTCATCAGTAAGGGGAATATAAAAAATACACACTGCCAATTTTGTTGCTGATTTTTCAGATCAGTATATTGGCACAGGGACTTAACATGAAATTCAAACTGAACAAAGTCACACAAGTGGCGACTGCAGGTCTTTTATTTGGTTTAGCTTCTTTTGCTGCACACGCAGAAATCACTCTGATTAAACAAGACCCACAGCCGAACGATCCGCTGAGCCGCCTGAACTTCCAGGTTGGCGGCAGTATTCGTCCGCAGTTCCAGTTCCAGAACGGGGTGAAAAACTACAAGACCAATGGTTTTGATGGCGGTACACGTTTCCGTTTTTCTGCTGATTATTATCTGTTTGATGACATCAGCTGGATTAACTACTACGAGCTGGGTGTGAATATTCCTGCCCTGACTGGCTGGGATAATCACCACGCAGATGGCGCGCATAACACCAGCCGTCGCATGCTCTACACCGGTCTGAAAAGCAAAACTTACGGCCAGTTGACCTTCGGTCAGCAAAACAGCGTTTATTACGATGTGGTCGGTGCGAAAACCGATATCTGGGATTACGACATGCTCGCCCAGGCACCGGGTAATGGTGTGAACGGCGATTACGATGGTTCTTACCGTTCCCGTAAGATGCTGAAATACAAAAACACCTTCGGCGATGCAGATGTGTATGCCTCTTACCTGTTCGAAGACAATGAGTTGCTCACCGGCAAAAACGGGCTGCGTTACAAACGTAACGGCGGCGGTTCTGTCGGTGTGGATTACCACATCACCAAAGATCTGACCTGGGGTACGGCGTACAACTACACCGACGCAGAAATGAGAAACCCGGGCGACAACACCTCTAAAGATTACAACCAGAGCATTGTTGGTACTGCGCTGAGCTGGAAACCCGGCAACTGGACAGCGTCCTTCGGTGGCGGTTACTACCATGACTTCCTGACGACTGGTGTGAAAACTGAAGATCGCTTCTTCGCGGGCGATGCTTATGGTCTGGAATACTTCCTGGGGTATGCTTTCCCAATCAATCAGCTGGCGGTCAAAACCATTCAGCCGTACTTCATGGGTGACCGTCTGACCTATGTAACCGGCCGTAATTACCAGCGTATTGATAACGGGTTGGGTGTGTCCTTCCAGCTCGATTACGGCTTCCGTGTTGATTACGAGCACGTGTTCACGTCCTCTACCGATAATCTCGGTGATATGAATCTGATCCGTCTGCGTTACGATTTCTAAATCTTAACGACTGAACTTTTGGGGCCAGCTTTACGTCTTATTGACGGGCTGGCCCTTTCTTTTTACACCATTTCATCTATCCCACGTACGCAAAGCCAGACTAAACTCATAGAGACAGCTGTCGCTATATCCACTATGTAACCTGCAGGAGAGCTTTGCGATGTCAGCATTTTTCCGGTCCGACGTGACTGCCATTGGCGACTACCGAGCCGAATTGGGTGAAACTCCCGTCTGGTGCCAGCGTACACAATCTTTGCTTTGGGTCGATATTCTGGCTCAGTGTGTTTTGCGCTACTGGCCCGACAACGGGCAAACTGAAATTCATGAACTCCCCTCGCTGACCAGCGCCGTGTTGCTGACCGAAAAAAGAAATCAATTTTTGCTGGTTTCCGTCGACGGGATCCATCTTTACGAGTACGAACAGAAAACCCGCCAGAAGCTTTGTGATTATCCCGGCGCGGAAGGCACCCGTCCGAATGAAGCAGCCATCGCGCCCGATGGTTCTCTGTGGTTTGGTACGCTGGATATAAAGGAAGAAAAAGATAACGGCGAATGGTTCCGCTATGAAGCGGGCGCAGAAAAGCCGGAAATGATGCTCGATGGCGTCGGTTGTACCAACACACTGGTCTGGTATGAAGGCAAAGTCTGGTTTGCAGACAGTAAGAAAAAACGCTTTTTCTCCGCCAACGCCCGCCGCATCAATCCACTGAAAATATCCTGTTTTTCTTCGGGCGATAAGATCCCCGATGGCTCTGCGCTGGCACAGAATGGCTGGCTGATCACTGCCTGCTGGGGTTCAAAATGCCTGCTGCGCCAGCAGATCAATCAGGGCGAATTACTGACACTGGATACCCAGCCAGTGCCGGTCACACAACCGAGTTGTTGCACGTTTGGCGGGCCGGATATGACTGAGCTGTTTATCACCTCGGCGCGAAAAAACCTCGATGCGCCACATGCTCTGGAGGGAGCGTTGCTGCACGTTGAAACCACCACCGTGGGTGCACCGCAGAATTTGTTTAAACTCCCGCCTCATTGATGCCGCAGGAGTGCAGACATAAAAAAACCGGCCACTTTGAGCCGGTTTTTCATTTAGGATCTGAGATCAGTCTATCTGACGCACATCCACACGCAGTTCTTTTGGCACTTCGAACACAATATTTTCCTCGCGCCCTTCGATGTTGATCACATCAAGCCCGCCAAAGGTTTTCAGCTTGCTGATCACGTCCTGCACCAGAATATCCGGTGCGGATGCACCTGCCGTAACGCCAATGCTTTTCGCATCCTTCAGCCAGTTTTCCTGAATATCTGCCGCCGAGTCGATCAGATAAGAAGGTACACCGACACGTTGCGCCAGTTCGGCCAGGCGGTTGGAGTTCGACGAGTTCTTTGAACCCACCACCAGCACAACATCTGCTCCGTCAGCCAGCGTACGCACGGCTTCCTGACGGTTTGTTGTGGCATAGCAAATATCATCTTTACGCGGCCCGATGATTTTCGGGAAGCGATCGCGAAGCGCATCAATCACCGCAGAAGTGTCGTCAACCGACAGCGTGGTTTGCGTCATAAAGCACAGGTTGTTTTCGTCTTTCACCTGCAATTTATAAACATCTTCCGGCGCCTCGACCAGGTACATTCCCCCGTTCGGATTGCTGTACTGCCCCATGGTGCCTTCCACTTCCGGATGCCCGGCGTGACCAATCAAAATGGCTTCAGTGCCTTTACGGCTGGCACGCGCAACTTCCATATGAACTTTGGTCACCAGCGGACAAGTCGCGTCAAACAGCATCGTCAGATCACGCGCTTTCGCTTCTGCACGTACCGCCTGAGAAACACCGTGGGCAGAGAAAATCAGAATAGACCCATCAGGTACTTCGCTGATTTGCTCGATAAAAACAGCACCGCGCTGACGCAGGCTGTCGACCACGTAGCGGTTATGCACCACTTCATGGCGGACATAGATAGGTGCGCCATAAATTTCCAGCGCACGTTCTACAATACTGATTGCGCGGTCAACACCCGCACAAAATCCTCGCGGATTAGCCAGCAATATCTGCATGTTTCCCCTCAAGCTCCGGGTCAATTTCCAGCACTTCAATATCGAAATCGATATGTTGCCCTGCCAGCGGATGGTTGAAATCTACAGTGATTGAATCTTCTGTCACTTCACGGACAACGCCCGGCATTTCGCTGCCATCACGACCACTGAACAACATGATGGTGCCGACATCCGGCACCCCAGTTTCCTGAAAGTCACGGCGGGAGAAGAACTGAACCAGATCCGGACTTTTGCTACCGAATGCCGATTCAGGGGCTAACGTGAACGCCCGTTTATCCCCTACGTTCAACCCTAACAGCTGATTTTCCAGCGCGTCAGACAAGCTGCTGTCGCCAAGGCGAAACAGTGCAGGTTTGCCATTGGCGCGGGTTGATTCCGCCGTAGAGCCATCTTCCAGCTTCAACGTAAAATGCACCAGTACAGCGCTGTCATGTTTCACCTGTTGAGACATAGACCTTATCCTTTACTCTTTGTAGCTTCTGATGGCTTTGCCAGAAAACCTTCCAGCACCACCATGGCTGCGCCGACACAGATAAAGCTGTCAGCCAGATTGAACGTAGCAAAATGCCAGTTACCGACGTAAAAATCGATAAAATCGACCACAAAGCCGTGATACAGGCGATCAAACAAGTTGCCCAGCGCCCCGCCGATAATCATCGCAAAAGCGATATTGTTCAGCTTTTGCTTCGCGGTGCCGCGGTACATCAGCACGACCAGCGCCACGACAATCACCAGCGCGATTAACGCAAAGAACCAGCGCTGCCAGCCGCCTTTATCAGCCAGGAAGCTGAACGCAGCGCCATGATTTTGGGCGTAGAACAGATTTAAATACGGGATCAACGGCATGGATTCACCGAGCTGGAAGTTTCCCATAATGAGAAACTTACTGCCCAGATCCACGATGATGACCACGACCGCCAGCCAGAGCCAGCGGAGTCCGGTGGAACAAATCGATTTACTCATTATGCAAACTTACGCTCTTCGCCGTCACCGGCGATGTTAGTGACACAACGGCCACAGATGTCGCTGTGTTCCGCGTTCTGACCAACGTCAGTTGTGTAATGCCAGCAACGCGGACATTTGTCACCTTCCGCTTTCGCCAGACCGATTTTCAGGCCTTTGAGCAATTCACTCGGCACAGCGGCATCGTCAGCTTCAGACAAAGCGGCGACTTTCGCGCCTGACGTCAGCAGGACAAAGCGCAGTTCGTTGCCCAGAGAACGCAGGTCCGTTGCCAGCGCATCATCAGCAAACAGCGTGACCGCCGCTTCCAGAGAACCGCCCAGACGTTTATCAGCACGCGCCTGTTCGATCACTTTGTTCACTTCGCCACGGACTTTCAGCAGTTCATCCCAGAACGCATCGTTCATGGATTCGTTGCCCGCCAGACCGAACAAACCGTCATACCATTCTTCGGTAAAGACGAATTTCTCACGACTTCCCGGCAGTTCTGCCCAAATTTCATCGGCAGTGAACGACATGATCGGTGCCATCCAGCGAACCAGTGCTTCGCTGATGTGATACAGCGCGGTCTGACAGCTGCGACGTGCAACGCTGTCGCTTTTCGCGGTGTACTGGCGATCTTTAATGATGTCCAGATAGAAGGAACCCATTTCGATCGAGCAGAACTGCATCAGGCGTTGAACGACGCCATGGAAATCATAGGCTTCGTACGCGGCAATGATTTCGTCCTGTGCGGCTTTCGCACGGCCAACAGCCCAGCGATCCAGAACAACCATGTCTTCCGGTGCCACGCTGTGCAGCGCCGGATCGAAACCGTTAAGGTTCGCCAGCAGGAAGCGCGCGGTGTTACGGATGCGGCGATAAGAATCCGCAGCACGTTTAAGGATTTCGTCGGACACGGCGATTTCGCCGGTGTAATCCGTAGATGCCACCCACAGACGCAGGATGTCGCCACCCAGCTTGTTCATCACGTCTTGCGGCGCGATGGTGTTGCCGATGGATTTAGACATTTTGCGGCCCTGACCATCCACGGTGAAACCGTGCGTCAGCACTTGCTTGTAAGGCGCTTTGCCTTTCATAGCAGTCGAAATCATCAGGGAAGACATGAACCAGCCGCGATGCTGGTCAGACCCTTCCAGATACAAATCAGGAGAATGACCATTAAACTCAGGACGCACATCCACCACAGAAGAATGCGTTGAACCGGAGTCAAACCACACGTCCAGCGTATCCGGCACTTTGACGTAATCGGCAGCGTCCGCACCCAGAATGTCTTCCGGATTCAGATCCCACCACGCCTGAATGCCATCCACTTCAACACGTTTCGCCACTTCTTCCATCAGCTCAAGGCTGCGCGGATGCAGTTGCTCAGTGTCTTTGTGAACGAACAGAGACATCGGTACGCCCCAGGTACGCTGACGGGAGATACACCAGTCAGGCCGGTTAGCGACCATGTTTTCGATGCGCGCCTGGCCCCAGTCCGGGATCCACTGCACGCCTTTGATCTCTTCCAGAGATTGCTGACGCAGGCCTTTCTGATCCATGCTGATGAACCATTGTGGCGTCGCGCGGAAGATGATTGGCGTTTTATGACGCCAGCAGCACGGATAGCTGTGCGTTATTTTCTCAACGTGCAGCAATGCGCCTTTCTCACGCAGCAACTCAACGATCAGATCGTTGGCTTTAAAGACGAATTTACCGTCCAGCGTCGGGTAAGTGCCTGGCAGATAGCAGCCGTTCGGCCCTACCGGGTTCGCCACTTCCAGACCGTATTTCTGGCCGATAACAAAGTCGTCCGGGCCATGACCCGGTGCGGTATGCACGGCACCAGTACCGGCATCGAGCGTCACGTGATCGCCCATGATCGCCGGAACATCGAAACCGAGGAATGGATGTTTGAAGCGCAGCAGTTCGAGGTCCGCGCCTTTACATTCGCCCAGTACAGTCCATTCTGCGATACCAGCGCGTTTCATGACGCTTTCAACCAGATCGGTTGCCAGGATCAGACACTGACCTTCTGCCTGAATCAGTTGATAAGAAAACTCAGGGTTCAGTGAAATAGCGCGGTTGGCTGGCATGGTCCACGGCGTTGTGGTCCAGATCACCAGAGAAATCGGGCCGTTAAAGGAAGATACGCCAAACTTCGCAGCCACTGCTGCAGCGTCAGTCGCGTTGAACGCCACATCAATAGAAGGAGACGCTTTGTCGTAATACTCAACTTCGGCTTCTGCCAGTGATGAACCGCAATCTGTACACCAGTGAACCGGCTTAGCCCCTTTGTGCAGATGGCCGTTACCGATGATTTTGCCCAGTGCACGAATGATGTTAGCTTCAGTTTTGAAGTCCATGGTCAGGTACGGATGATCCCAGTCGCCCAACACACCCAGACGGATGAAGTCTTTCTTCTGGCCTTCAACCTGCTCTGCTGCGTATTTACGGCAAGCTTCACGGAATTCTGCTGCCGTGACTTTCTCGCCGGGCTTGCCGATCAGTTGTTCGACTTTAAGCTCGATTGGCAGACCATGACAGTCCCAGCCCGGCACATACGGCGCATCAAAGCCCGCCAGTCCTTTGGACTTAACGATCATGTCTTTAAGAATTTTGTTTACTGAGTGACCAATATGAATGCTGCCGTTCGCATACGGAGGGCCGTCATGCAAAATAAAGGTTTTCTTGCCTTTCTTGGCAGCACGAATAATCCCGTACAGATCCTGTTCATACCAATTTTTCAGCATGTCAGGTTCACGCTTGGCCAGATCGCCACGCATCGGGAACCCTGTTTCCGGCAAATTCAGGGTGTTCTTGTAGTCACTCATAGATTCTCGGTTCCGTTTTCGGCTGGATTCCAGGCTTTGTTACACGCCTGTCAGTACATGTTTAGCGCAGTGTCTTTAACCCAAAGAATTCACGGGCCGTCACTTCATCGTTCGCAATTTGTTGCTTTAAAGCATCAAGCGAGGAGAAACGCTGTTCGTTGCGCAATTTCGCGCGGAGCACCACATCAATGTGGCGCCCGTATAAATCTAATGTGGTGTCGAGAAGGTGCACTTCCAACTGCTTGCGCACGCCTCCGACTGTAGGACGTATTCCAATGTTCGCCACACCCGGCAGAGGTTCAGGCCCGAGTCCTAAGACTTCAACCGCATACACGCCGCGCACCGGAGACACGACCCGCTTCAACGGCACGTTTGCCGTCGGGAAGCCAATGGTGCGTCCCAGTTTATCGCCGTGTACGACCCGGCCCGAGATACTGAACGGATGGCCCAGTAAATTCTCGGCCAGCGCCAAGTCATCGTCGCGCAACGCATTACGGATCGCCGTGCTGCTGATGCGGTTCTCGCCTTCACGGAACGTTTGCGTGCTGATCACTTCAAAACCGTATTCTTCACCGGCTTTCTGCAATAGCTCAAAATCCCCCAGACGGCTGGCACCAAAGCGGAAATCATCCCCGACAGTCAGGAATTTAACACCCAGCTTCTCTACCAGCAGTTGTGAGATAAAGGCCTGCGCCATATGCGCTGCAAACCGGGGTTCGAAACGCACACATAAAAGGTAATCAACCCCGCACTCCGCCAGATACTTGGCTTTGTCACGCAAACTGGTCAGGCGTGCAGGTGCTTTATCACCGGCAAACAATTCCAGAGGCTGTGGCTCGAAAATCATTACCATCACCGGCAGCCCCAGACGTTGACCTTCCAGCTTAAGCTGTTCAATCAGGGCCTGATGACCACGGTGTACACCATCAAAATTGCCAATAGTCAGCACACATCCATGATGACGTGCTCGAATATTGTGTATTCCGCGAATTAGCTCCATAGCTGGCTCAAATCCAATGCTGACTCATAACGATGGAAATCGGCGGATTATACCTTGTACAGCCTCCAAGGTTAACCAGCGATTAGCAGGATCACACCATTCTCTCTTGCATACGGCAGATATTGCGGTTCAAATGGCGGCGTGGCGATGAAAATCTTTCGTTGCATACAGGGAATGCGTGACTTTTCGCATAAACAAAGCGTTAATGGCCGTAGTGGGCAGTTTGTACACTCTCCTGTCGATTTTTCTCGCGAAAGACTGTATTCCGATGCCGGAAGCTGTTAAAATCCTGCGCCATCACAACGTAACAAGCGACGAGTAAAGTTCACTCTTTAAAACGCCGCTTATTTGCACAAATCCGTTGACAAAAGAAGACCGAAAAGGCATATTCCTCGGCCTTTGAATTGTTCATCAATAGAAAAATATTTGGGAGTTGGCCTTGGCTAATATCAAATCAGCTAAGAAACGCGCCGTACAGTCAGAAAAACGCCGTAAGCACAACGCGAGCCGTCGTTCTATGATGCGTACCTTTATCAAGAAGGTATACGCGGCTATTGCAGCAGGCGACAAAGCTGCTGCACAAAACGCATTTAACGAAATGCAACCAATCGTGGACCGTCAGTCTTGCAAAGGCCTGATCCACAAAAACAAAGCAGCGCGTCATAAGTCAAACCTGACTGCGCAAATCAACGCAATGCAATAATCGCATTACGCTGAAATGCTTGATAAAAAAACCGGCTCACGCCGGTTTTTTTATATCTGAAATTTGAGTTCAACACTAAAAGCTATTCAAACAACGCTGAAAAGTCCGTATGGCAAATCCGCTGTACCGAAGGATGCTGAATCATTCTTTCGGCAAATATTACGTAGTACTCTTCCATAATCCCTTCCACCCGTCCGACTTCCTCTATTTTTTCATCCTGAAATTCAGTTGATGAATAAATAGCCGGGGCGACAAATATCGCGTCGTTGTTCATTCCAAACGCTTTCATCAGCGCGGCATCATCAAACTCACCGAGAATATTGACCTTCAGCCCTTGCGTATTAAACCAGTTCAGCAGTTTGCGCCCCAGCATTGAACGCCTGCCGGGGATGAGTAATGAACGACGCTCCAGACAAGCCGGGAAATTCATGTCTGCCGGTGGATTACAACAGAAGAAGCTGATCGGGCTTTCACCCAGTTTGACCGAGAACAGCCCTGCCTGCTGCGTGGAATCCACCGGGCAATCAGACAAAATCATGTCCAGTTTATGCTGGCTCAGTTGTTCGAGCAGCATTTCGTGAGTCGATTCAAAACAGCGCAGATGAATTTGCGCGTTGTCCGGCACGGCAGCTTCCAATACGCGACTGACCAGTCGTTTGGATAACGCATCCGCCACACCCACATCAAACAACAGGCTCGCCTCTTTGCGGTAATTCACGATATCCAGCATTTCCTGACTAAGGGTGAACATTTTATCCGCATAGCGGTAAACCAGTTGCCCTAACTCAGAAGGCACCAGCCCACGCCCCTGCCGTTTGAAGAGTTTCCCATCCAATCTTTCTTCCAGGGATTTAATCTGCCCGGTGATCGTTTGCGGAGTAAGGTGCAACACTTCCGCAGCTCCCACAACAGAACCTGATTTACACACGTGCCAAAAATAATACAAGTGGTTGTAATTGATATGAGGCATGGTTTCACCCTTTCCGAAAGTATGAAGTCAGCATCATTATTAATTTGCACGTTTCTTAGGCAAGGCCCGGCTCAGGAGCAGGTATCCCAGAACCGCTGATGCGACTGATCCCATCAGGATGCCCATTTTTGCGTACGTCAGCAACGCAGGCTCCAGCGTCGCAAAGGCCAGAGAACCAATGAAAATCGACATCGTAAAACCGATACCGCACAGCACGGAGACTGCCGAAATTTGGCTAAAAGTTATGCCGGATGACAGCCGTGTAATCCCTGATTTCAAGGCGATCCCGCCGAACAGAATGATACCCAGCGGCTTACCGAGAAGAAGCCCGGCAGCAATACCCATGGGTAATGTCGAGAATGAACCCGCAACTGTCACGCCCTGCAAAGAGATACCCGCATTGGCGAACGCAAACAGCGGCAAAATAAACCAGGAAACATAGGGGTGGATCCCATGCTCCAGGCGGCGAGCAGGTGACCTTTTATTCTCTTTGGTTCTCAGCGGAATTAAGAAGCCAAGAATGACACCCGCCAGCGTCGCGTGGATACCTGATTTCAGCACACACACCCAGAACACAGCACCAATCAGCAGGTACGGCGTCAGCTTCGTTACCCCCCGCCAGTTCAGTAGAGCCAGTACAGCGATGCACACCGCCGATAACCCCAGTGCCATCATCGACACATCGTGACTATAAAACAGTGCGATGATCACGATGGCACCCAAGTCATCAATAATGGCCAGTGCCAGCAGGAACACTTTTAACCCGGTCGGCACTCGTGACCCCAGCAGTGCCATCACCCCCAGCGCAAACGCAATGTCCGTTGCCGCCGGAATAGCCCAACCCTGACGGGCTATTTCATCGCTGCCGTTAAACAGTAAATAGATTAATGCCGGAACAACCATACCCCCGAGCGCGGCAATAGCAGGAAACATCGCCTGCTCGCGGTTGGCCAGCGCGCCTTCGCACATCTCACGCTTGACTTCCAGACCAATCATCAGGAAAAACACTGCCATCAGGCCATCGTTAATCCACAGCAAAAGTGGCTTGTCGATCAACAGCTCGGAAAAACGCAGGGTGACGGGAATATCCAGAAATGCCTGATAAATCCCCTGCAACGGACTATTCGCCATGATTAATGCCACAATGGCTGCGATGATTAATATCACACCACCGGCGGCTTCCATCCGTAAAAACTGACGAATGATATTTGACATTCTGACTCTCCTGTAGAAAAAACGTGGCAAAAAAAAAGCTCACCACAAGGGTATGTCTGAATTGTACGCAAACTATCACTTCGTAAAAAGTCGATTATTTCTGGATTATACTTCGCTTTTTACGAATCATTGGTTTTCACATTGTTGAATAAAAATCCATAAAAAATCCCCGGCGCGTCAACCGCTGCCGGGGATGTTATCTGGCTTTCCGTCGCTCGATTTAGCGAAAGCTTAGCGGGTCAGATCATCAAAGAACTTTTTCACGCCGTCCAGGAAGCTTTTAGAGCGCGGGCTGTTTTTCTCACCCGAAACGCCACCAAAGCTTTCTTCCAGATCACGCAGCAACTGCTTCTGCTTCTCGTTCAGGCTGACCGGAGTTTCCACTACCACCCGGCACATCAGGTCGCCCTGAACGCCACCACGGACAGATTTCACACCGCGCCCGCGCATACGGAACATTTTGCCCGTTTGCGTTTCAGCAGGAATTTTCAGGCTCACGCGGCCATCAAGCGTTGGCACTTCAATTTCGCCACCCAGTGCTGCCATGGCAAAATTGATTGGCACTTCGCAGTACAGGTTATTACCTTCGCGCTCAAAGATTTTATGCGCTTTAACCTGAACCTGAACGTACAGATCACCTGACGGAGCACCATGCTCACCGGCTTCGCCTTCACCCTCCAGACGAATACGGTCTCCGGTATCCACACCCGCAGGAATCTTCACTGACAGCGTTTTTGAACGTTCTACGCGACCATGACCATGACATTTGGTGCACGGATCTTTAATCACTTTACCGCGACCCTGACAGGTCGGACACGCCTGCTGGACTGTGAAGAAGCCCTGACGCATCTGAACCTGACCTGCACCATGACAGGTCGGACAGGTGGTCGGAGAGCTACCCGCTTTCGCGCCGCTGCCGTGGCAAACGTCACATTCATCCAGTGTCGGGATGCGGATTTCTTTGGTGACACCACGAACGGCCTCTTCCAGAGTCAGATCCATGTTGTAACGCAGGTCTGAGCCCCGGCTGGCACGCTGACGGCGACCGCCGCCAAAGATGTCGCCAAAGACGTCACCAAAGATGTCGCTGAAATCTGCACCGCCGCCGCCGTAGCCACCACCACCGCCCATGCCACCTTGTTCAAAGGCTGCATGACCATACTGGTCGTAGGCCGCACGCTTTTGCGCATCGGTCAGAATTTCATAAGCTTCTTTAATTTCTTTGAATTTGCTTTCAGATTCTTTATCGCCCTGATTTCGGTCAGGGTGATGTTTCATCGCCAGACGCTTATAAGCCTTTTTGATTTCACGCTCATCCGCTGTTTTGGATACGCCTAAAATCTCATAATAATCTTGCTTCGCCATGCTTTAACCTACCCTCAACATGCGTGCACGGGCGTAGAGTTTCCTCGACGCCCGTGCTGGTTATCAGTAAAGCTTCTTACTGTGCCCGCTTAAGGGCGATTATTTTTTGTCTTTAACTTCTTCGAATTCAGCGTCAACAACGTCGTCATCTTTCTGCGCGCTGGTATCGCCGCCTTCAGCCTGACCTTGTTGCTGAGCCATTTCCATCAGTTTGCCGGAAACCTGTACCAGCGCCTGGATTTTCGCTTCGATATCAGCCTTATCTTCACCTTTAGCAGACACTTCCAGTGCTTTCAGGGCTTCTTCTACTGCGGTTTTGTCTTCAGCTGGCAGTTTGTCGCCGGCTTCTTCCAGTTGCTTACGGGTACCGTGGATCAGATGGTCCGCCTGATTGCGGGTCTGAACCAGTTCTTCAAACTTACGGTCAGATTCAGCATTGGCTTCAGCATCGTTAACCATTTTCTGGATTTCTTCTTCGCTCAGACCAGAAGATGCCTTGATGGTGATCTTCTGCTCACGGCCGGTATTTTTGTCTTTCGCAGACACGTGCAGGATACCATCGGCATCAAGGTCGAAGGTGACTTCGATCTGAGCCTGACCGCGTGGTGCTGCCTGAATACCGTCCAGGTTGAACTGACCCAGAGATTTGTTATCACTTGAACGCTTACGTTCACCCTGCAACACATGGATGGTGACTGCAGACTGGTTGTCTTCCGCAGTAGAGAACACCTGACTGTGTTTAGTCGGGATGGTGGTGTTTTTAGTGATAAGCGGAGTCATCACGCTGCCCATGGTTTCGATACCCAGAGACAACGGAGTCACATCCAGCAGCAGAACGTCTTTCACGTCACCTGCCAGGACACCACCCTGAACTGCTGCACCGATTGCCACAGCTTCATCCGGGTTCACGTCTTTACGTGGTTCTTTACCGAAGAAATCAGCAACTTTCTTCTGAACCATTGGCATACGGGTCTGACCACCCACCAGGATAACGTCCTGAATGTCAGAAACTGACAGGCCTGCGTCTTTCAGCGCCACTTTCAGTGGTTCGATAGAACGGTTAACCAGGTCTTCAACCAAAGATTCCAGTTTTGCACGGGTCACTTTGATGTTCATGTGTTTTGGACCTGACGCATCAGCAGTGATGTACGGCAGGTTCACGTCAGTTTGCTGAGCAGAAGACAATTCGATCTTCGCTTTTTCAGCGGCTTCTTTCAGACGTTGCATCGCCAGTGGATCGTTACGCAGATCCATGCCTTGCTCTTTCTTAAATTCTTCAACCAGATAGTTGATCATACGGCTGTCGAAGTCTTCACCACCAAGGTGAGTGTCACCGTTGGTCGCCAGTACTTCAAAGGTTTTTTCGCCGTCAACTTCATCAATTTCGATAATAGAGATATCGAAAGTACCACCACCGAGGTCGTATACCGCGATAGTACGGTTGCCGATTTCACGATCCAGACCATAAGCCAGTGCCGCAGCAGTCGGTTCGTTGATGATACGTTTGACTTCCAGACCTGCGATACGGCCAGCGTCTTTCGTTGCCTGACGCTGAGCATCGTTGAAGTAAGCAGGTACGGTGATAACAGCTTCAGTTACAGGTTCACCCAGATAATCTTCAGCGGTTTTCTTCATTTTCTTCAACACTTCTGCAGAGATCTGCGGAGGTGCGATTTTCTGACCTTTAACGTCGATCCAGGCGTCGCCATTGTCAGCGCTTACGATCTGGTAAGGCATGATGCCTTTATCACGTTGTACTTCTTCATCCTGGAAGCGACGGCCAATCAGGCGCTTGATCGCGAACAGGGTGTTCTGCGGGTTAGTCACAGCCTGACGTTTAGCCGGAGAACCTACCAGAGTCTCGCCATCTGCCGCATAAGCGATGATGGAAGGAGTGGTGCGGTCGCCTTCAGCATTCTCCAGTACACGAGCAGTCGTGCCATCCATGATAGCTACACAAGAGTTGGTGGTGCCCAGGTCGATCCCAATAATTTTACCCATCTAAAACGTCTCCACTTAAATTCATATTCGTTCAGGTTGCTACTGTATATGTGGCCGATCTTTTCGATTTCAACAGCCCCATTTAACGGATTTCCCGACGGTAACAACTGCGGTTGGGAATAAGATGGGGCCATGCAGCTCAGCATCAAGGGGCAAAGTGAAAAAAAATCTTCAATTGCTGTTACGCCAGATCAATGTTTGCTGACGCAACCCTCCTTATGATGCCGCGCGCTTCTAAAGATATGTGGGTTTTTTACTCATTTCCCAAGCGTTTCTTCCCCCGATTATCAATTAATAATAATTCCGATACAGAGGATCTATGCACAGCAAAACGTTGGCAAATCCAGGCCCGCTCGGGTTGATGGGATTTGGTATGACCACTATCTTATTGAATTTACACAATGCAGGCTTTTTTCCCCTGACAGCAGTGATTGTCAGTATGGGGATTTTTTATGGTGGTTTGATTCAGATTCTTGCCGGGATGATGGAATTTAAAAAAGGGAATACGTTCGGCACGACCGCATTCACTTCTTATGGCGCATTCTGGTTAAGCCTGGTCGGCATCCTGATGCTGCCGCGCATTGGCATGGCTGAAGCCAGCAGCGAAAGCTTCCTTGGCGCTTACCTCGGCATCTGGGGCGTGTTCACCTTATTCATGTTCTTTGGCACCCTGAAAGCAAACCGCGGTTTACAGATCGTTTTCGGCAGTCTGGTTATTCTGTTCGCGCTGTTGTGCTTCGGTAATATGACCGGAAACACGGCGGTACTGCATTTTGCCGGTTTCGAAGGGATCTTCTGTGGCGCCAGCGCGATTTATCTGGCGATGGCCGAAGTGCTGAACGAGCAATATGGCCGTACCGTTTTGCCGGTCGGTGAGCCGAAAAACCACGCTCCCCAGGTTGACGCGGTTGTGGCATAAGCCCCCTCAGCCAGACGCAAAAAGCCCTGCGATGCAGGGTTTTTTTATGCATAAAAGAAATCACTGGCCGGAAGTTGCGCCTTCGGCAAATTTCTCTGTACGGATCGTTTCGCTGTTCAAATCGCGGCTAAGGTAAATACCGGTCAGCAAGCCAATCACCGACAAGGCCAGCACATAATAAGCCGGAGCCATCGGCGTCAGACGCATAATCAGCGTGACGAAGACCGGAGTCAGGCCGCCGAAAATCGCGTAGGCCATGTTGTATGAGAAAGAGATGCCGGTAAAACGCACTTCCGCCGGGAAGGCCCGCACCATCACATAAGGTACTGCGCCGACCACACCTACGCTCAACCCCGCCAGCGCATACATGCCCATCAGCACCGAGGCATCAGCCGCGACCATATGATAGAAAGACCAGCTGCAAATCCCGAGGAAGAGGCTGCCGAAAATAAAGGTTTTGCTGGCACCGAGGCGATCAACAATGCTTCCCGAGATAATGCATCCAAACATCAGCGCTACTGTAGCCAGACAGTTGGCTTGTAATGCGGCTGCCGCCGGAATGCCGAATTGCTTCTGCAACCAGGTTGGCGTCATCAGGATCACCACCACGATACCGGCGGATAACAGCCAGGTCATCAGCATCGATACCACGATTTCTTTTTTATGATTGGCCACGACAGATTTCAACGGCAATTCTTCCGCCAGCGCCTTATGCGCTTTCATTTCCATAAAGACAGGCGTTTCCTGTAACCATCGGCGCAGATACATCGCGATCAGACCAAAAATGCCGCCGATGAAAAACGGAATACGCCAGCCGTACTGACTGATGGTCGCTGGCGTCAAGCTGGTGTTCAGTAAAGTTGCCACCAGAGAACCCAGCAGAATCCCCAACGTTAAACCGGCGGTGAGGGTGCCGCAGGCGAAACCGATGCGATTACGTGGCACATGTTCAGCGACAAACACCCACGCGCCCGGCACTTCGCCGCCGATCGCCGCGCCCTGTAACAGACGCATCAGCAGCAGCAACAGCGGTGCTGCCATGCCAATCGAGGTGTAGGTTGGCAACAGCCCCATTGCCAGTGTCGGTAAAGCCATTAATAAAATACTCAGGCTGAACATGCGCTTACGGCCAACCAAATCACCGAAGTGCGCCATGATGATACCGCCCAACGGGCGCGCCAGATAACCGGCAGCGAAAATACCAAAAGTCTGAACCTGACGCAGCCAGTCGGGCATATTGGCCGGGAAGAAGAGATCGCCAATTACCGCAGCGAAAAAGACGAAAATGATGAAATCGTAGAATTCGAGGGCGCCACCCAGTGCCGCCAGGGAAAGCGTTTTGAAGTCCTGCCGGTTCAACCGGCGCGATTGTGTGTGTTGCATAGGATACCGTCAGACACCAGAGTAAAAAATGGAAAAAGGTTTTGCCACCTTATGTAAAGTAATCCTTACTATAGCGGCAAATATTTTTCACACCAGTGGTGTCTGACGCTTAACGTCGCTAAATTTCAAAAAGGAACTGTATTCAGTTTTTTATCTCGCGGCGGGCACTTTTCGGACGGAAAGCTGCTACCACCTCATCATGCGTTTCAACGTAAGGTCCGTCGAGCAACTGGATGCAATAGGGCACACTGGCAAAAATGCCGGAAACAATCACTTTACCGTCGGCATCTTTCAGTCCTTCCAGCGTTTCCTGAATAGATTTCGGCTGACCAGGTAAATTCAGGATTAAAGCCTGTTTGCGGATCACCCCAACCTGACGTGACAAAATTGCCGTCGGTACAAAGTGCAGGCTGATCTGACGCATCTGTTCGCCGAAACCGGGCATTTCACGATCGGCAACAGCCAGCGTGGCATCCGGTGTGACATCCCGGCGCGCAGGCCCGGTTCCCCCGGTGGTTAACACCAGATGGCAGCCGCTTTCATCAACCAGTTCACTGATAGCCTGTTCAATCAAAGGCTGCTCGTCCGGGATCAGCTTTTTCTCCAGCTTAAAAGGCGTAATAAGCGCTTTTTCCAGCCATTCTTCCAGTGCCGGAATACCTTTGTCCTGATAAACACCGCTTGAGGCGCGGTCCGACACTGATACCAGACCAATCCGTAATGTATCCATGCTATTTCTCCACAGCATTTTTCTTCGTAGTCACAGCACTCAGTATATCGGTAACCGGCCGGTGGTTTTATCGCAGGCACAAAAAAAGCGGCTGATTAGCCGCTTTATGCTGGAACTGAATGCTGATTACAGCAGGTCAGAAATCATTTTTTCCAGTTTACCCTGGTCGATTGCAAACTTACGGATGCCGTCAGCCAGTTTATCGATCGCCATTGGATCCTGGTTGTGCTCCCAGTAGAACTGAGATTCAGTCAGTGGCGCAGGACGTGGCTTGGTTTCGCCGGAGAAGGACAGTTTACGTTCCAGCGGGCCTTCGCTTTCTGCCAGTTCTTTCAGCAGTGCAGGGGCGATGGTCAGACGGTCACAGCCAGCCAGTTCGATGATTTCACCGATGTTACGGAAGCTTGCGCCCATCACGACAGTTTCGTAGCCGTGTTGTTTGTAGTATTCGTAGATTTCGGTTACGGACACAACGCCCGGATCTTCATGCGGTGCAAACTCTTTTTTGTCACCATTGGCTTTGTACCAGTCAAGGATACGACCAACGAACGGAGAAATCAGGAACACGCCCGCTTCAGCACAAGCACGCGCCTGAGCGAAGGAGAACAGAAGGGTCAGGTTACAGTTGATGCCTTCTTTTTCCAGTTTCTCTGCAGCGCGGATGCCCTGCCAGGTAGAAGCCAGTTTGATCAGGATACGGTCGTTGGTGATGCCCGCATCGTTATACAGTTTGATCAGGCGTTTGGCTTTGGCCACGCTCGCGTCAGTGTCGTAAGACAGACGGGCATCAACTTCTGTTGAAATGCGGCCCGGAACCAGTTTCAGAATTTCCAGACCGATGTTTACTGCCAGTTTGTCAGCGGCATCAGTAATCTGCTGGTCGTGATCGCTGCTCTGGTCACGTGCCCAGGCGATTGCTTCGTCGATCAGTTTACGGTATTCAGGAATTTGCGCAGCGCTGAGGATCAGTGACGGGTTCGTGGTCGCATCCTGCGGCTGGTACAACTTCATTGCCGCGATATCTCCGGTGTCAGCAACAACCTGAGTCATTTGGCGTAGGGAAGTCAGTTTATCGGTCATTTTGGCATATCTCATCGTTTGGACGTTTTCGTATAGGCATTTTCATGCCTTGCCTTTGGCTGATGATAACATGCAAAAAGCCAGGCGCAAGGCGCATATCACGGCATGCTCGGCTACGAACATCTATGGATTTCTCACCTTCCAAAACACACAAAATTAGCCAAAATGCACATGTTACCCGTTCGATAAAACAGGTATGTTAGCCACCCAAAGTGGTCATTGCCCGCAAGCAAACAAATAAAAATGATGAAGGGCAAATCAACCAAGGACAATTTATGAACGACCTGCTGGATTTTTTCGATACTATTCTCTGGAGTTCAATCCTGATTTACCTGCTATGCGGCACCGGCATTTACCTTACGTTCCGTCTTGGTTTCATTCAGTTTCGTCACTTTGGCCACCTTTTCTCCCCCACTCTTTATAAGCGAAAACACATCACACGAGGTATTTCCCCTTGGCGGACGCTGTGTCTCAGCCTTGCATCGCGTATTGGTACCGGGAATCTCACCGGTGTCGCCATCGCCATTACGCTCGGCGGCCCTGGCGCTATTTTCTGGATGTGGATTATTGCAGTTTTCAACATGGCGACGGCAATGATAGAAAACACGCTGGCGCAGATTTACAAAGGCAATGTAGCCCATGAAAAATTTCGCGGCGGGCCGGCTGATTACATGGAAAAAGGGCTTGGAATGCGCTGGATGGGTATCTTGTTTTCCTTGTTGATGGTGATTTCCTGCGGCTTTATTTTCAGCGCCTTACAGGCCAATTCCATTGCTCAGGCTTCTTTCCATCTTCTGCATGTACCGGCGCTGTCCACCGCCTGCATTTTATCCGTGCTGGTCGCGATACTGATTTTTGGCGGTATACGCGCAATCACCTGGCTTTCGAAATGGCTTGTACCGCTGATGGCCTGCGCCTACTTGTTGCTGGCCATCTGGGTTATTGGTCATCACATTGAAAAGTTGCCACAGGTGCTGGCGCTGGTATTCAAAAGCGCCTTCGGCTTACAGCAGGCCGCTTCCGGCGCACTGGCGTATGGCGTGACACAGGCCATTACGCAGGGCATGCAACGCGGCGCCTTTGCCAGCGAAGCCGGTGTCGGCTCTTCACCCAATGCGGCGGCGATGGCGGGCGTAAGCCACCCGGCCATGGTGGGGTTCAGTCAGATGTTTGCCGTCTTCATCGATACCATGGTGATTTGTACCGCAACCGCGCTGATCATCCTGACGTCAGGAGCCCTTGATCAACCTGACGCCCCGGTTGGCATCCGGCTGATACAGCAATCGATTATGCCGGTGACCGCAGGCTGGAGCCATGTGGTTCTGGCCATTCTGGTCTTCTCTTTTGCGTTCACGTCGATTGCCGGAAACTATGCCTATGCCGAAAACAATCTGAATTTCTTTCACGGTTCTTCGCCCGTTAAATTACTGATTTTCCGGTTGATGGTCATCAGCATGGTGTTCTGCGGATGCCTGATGGAATTACAAGTCCTGTGGAAACTGGCCGATATCGTCATGGCGCTGATGGCAATACTCAATCTCACCGCACTGTTGCTGCTTTCGGGCATCGCGGTCAGCGTGGTGAAAGATTATGAGCGCCAGCGACGGATGGGGAAAACGCCGGTGTTTAATCCTGATCACTACCCTGAATTACGCGGTCAGCTCCAGCCCGGCGTCTGGGATAAAAAAATGCCTCCGCGCTGATTTCCTGCGCTTTTACCTATCGATATCATGCCTCCATCGCAGTGACTTTTTTGCTACAGTAAGGCAACAAAAATCCTGAATGTGAACCGTCACTGACCAACGGACGAGACTATGCTGACCATTATTTCACCTGCCAAAACGCTCGATTACGAAAGCCCGCTTGCGACAACGCGCTATACCCAACCGGAGCTGCTGGATAAATCCAGCCAGCTGATTACCGTGGCACGTAAAATGTCTCCTGCGCAGATTTCTTCACTGATGGGGATCAGCGACAAACTGGCCCATCTGAACGCCGAACGTTTTAATGACTGGCAGCCGGATTTCACGCCGGATAACGCCCGTCAGGCCTTGCTGGCCTTTAAAGGCGATGTGTATACCGGTCTGCAGGCAGAAGATTTCAGTGAGAAGGATTTTGATTTTGCACAGAAACATCTGCGGATGTTGTCAGGTTTATACGGCCTGCTGCGTCCGCTGGATCTGATGATGCCTTACCGTCTGGAAATGGGTATCCGTCTGGAAAATCCCCAGGGCGCGAATCTGTATGCCTTCTGGGGAGATTTGCTGACCGAAAAACTCAACCAACTGCTCAGTGAACAAAAAAGCAAAGTGCTGGTGAATCTGGCGTCTGATGAATACTTCAAAGCGGTGAAACCCAAACTGCTGGATGGCGAAATCATCAAGCCGGTATTCCTCGACGAGAAGAACGGCAAATACAAAGTCATCAGCTTCTACGCCAAAAAAGCGCGTGGCCTGATGAGCCGCTTTATTATTAAAGAGCGTCTGGATAAGCCGAAACAGCTTCAGGATTTCAATCTGGAAGGTTATGAATTTGATGAATCACGTTCGCAGGGCAATGAACTGGTGTTTACCCGTCCTGAGCGCTGATTGACCTGATCTGCGGATACAAAAAAGCCCTCACGAAGAGGGCTTTTGCCTGTCTGAAACACAATATTTATTCAGGCAGCGCCATCAGGAATGCACGCATCTCGCTGAAATCAGCCGGAAGATTATGCGACAACAATGGCAGGTCAGCGCGATCCGCCAGTTCTTTCGGTAAACCGATGTCCTGATCCAGAATCGCTTCCACGCTTTCCTTGAATTTTGCCGGATGTGCAGTACCGATGAACAGGCCGAACTCGCCCGGTTGCAGCTGGTCACGCAGTACACGGTAAGCAATTGCCGCGTGAGGTTCAGAGATATAACCGATATTGGCCAGCTCGCGCATCGCGTCTTCGGTGGTGTCATCGCTGACCGCACCGAAGCCCAGATCTTTCAGCTGCCAGGTTTTACGACGATACAACTCTTCCACACGCGGCCAGTTGTTTGGCTGGCTGACATCCATAGCGTTCGACAGAGTCGCAACGGTTTTCTTCGGTTCCCACTCGCCGTTAGACAGGAAACGCGGCACCGTATCATTGGCGTTGGTCGCCGCAATAAAGCGTTTCACCGGCAGGCCGAGGGATTTCGCCAGCAGACCGGCTGTCAGATCACCGAAGTTACCGCTTGGTACGGAAACCACCAGCTGATTGCGCGCTTCCTGAGGCAGTTGGGCAACCGCTTCAAAGTAGTAGCAAATCTGCGCCAGCAGTCGGCTGATATTGATGGAGTTAGCTGAGTTCAGTTTCAGCGCGTGTTTCAGTTCTTCATCATCAAACGCCTGTTTCACCAGCGCCTGACAGGCATCAAAGTCGCCGTCGATAGCGACGGTATGAATATTTCCGCCAAGCGTACAGAACAGTTTTTCCTGCAACGGGCTGATTTTGCCGCGCGGATACAGAATCACCACACGAACATTTTTCAGACCGTGGAACGCATGTGCCACTGCCGCACCGGTATCACCGGAGGTCGCGGTCAGAATAGTCACCGGCTGATCGCCAGATACCTGAGTCAGGATCTGCGCCATGAAGCGGCCACCGAAATCTTTAAAGGCCAGGGTCGGGCCGTGGAACAGTTCCAGACAGGCAATGTCGTCTTCTACTTTGGCAACGGGTGCCGGGAAGGCAAACGCATTTTTTACACGCTGATATAATTCTTCTTCCGGAATTTCATCGCCGATGAAAGCAGAAAGAATTCGGCTGCTGCGGGTGACGAAATCCAGTTCCAGCAAGCGATCAATTTCGGTCAGTTCAAACTCAGGCAATTCCAGCGGGAAGAATAATCCCTGCTGTTTTCCAAGACCTTGTTTGACGGCCTGAGCAAAGCTGACCTGCTCGTTGTGATCCTTCAGGTTGTACAGTTTCATTAGTTATCCCAATAAATTATCGAGTTATCCCAATACCCGCGCGCCCGCGGTATCAAGACGACAAATATGAACAAAGCCTTCGTCATTTTGCAGATAATGCGTCTGCAACCAGTCAGCCATACGTTTCGCTGTCGCACTGTCGTTGCACACCGCGAACAACGTCGGGCCGGAACCGGAAATCCCGCAAGCCAGCGCACCAATTTCTTCTGCGGCGCTGCGGGCTTCGGCAAAGCCCGGCAGCAGACGGGTGCGGTAAGGTTCAGCAATCACATCTTTCATCAGTTTTGCGGCCAGCGCAGGTTGCTGAGTGTGGCAGGCATGAATAAAGCCCGCCAGATAACGTCCGTGGCTGATGCAATCCTGACGGCGATACTGCGCAGGTAAAATGGCACGCGCCTCGGCCGTCGAGACTTTAATCCCCGGATACGCCATCACCCACAGCCAGTCATCAAAGCCTGGCACCTCCTGGCTGATGATATCGAGTTCTTCCAGCATCAGCTGAATGCCGCCTAAATAGCATGGCGCCACATTATCGAAATGTACGCTACCGGAAATCCGCCCTTCCAGCTCGCCCATCAGCAACAGCATCTGGTTTTCATTCAGCGGTTTACCGCAAAACTCATTCATCGCCATCAGACCGGCGACCACCGAACAGGCGCTGGAGCCCAGACCTGAGCCGATCGGCATGTTTTTTTCCAGCGTCATCGCCACCGGCACTTCTTTGCCGATTTCCTGACAGAAACGCTGCCAGCACTGATAAACGATATTGTCTTCCATGCGATCCGGCAGTTTAGACACAAACTTGCCTTCGTTTTTCAGACTGAACACTGTGGCCGCCTCAACGGAAACACAGTCGCCCAGCAGCGTGCCATCCACCGGAGACACGGCCGCGCCCAGAACATCGAAGCCTACGCTGACGTTCCCGATTGAAGCCGGGGCATACACCTTAACCATATTAAACTCCTAACTTCCATGACAGCGTTCTCAAAAGATCGGCAAACACACCTGCCGCCGTCACATCATTACCGGCACCGTAGCCACGCAGAACCAACGGCAACGGCTGATAATAGCGGCTGTAAAACGCCAGCGCATTCTCCCCATTTTTTACTTTATAAAGCGGGTCATTACCATCGACGGCATCGATTTTTACTTTGCATTGTCCGTCTTCGATAGCACCGACATAACGCAATACTTTACCTGCGGCGGTGGCATCCGCAACACGCCTGGCAAATTCGGCATCCAGTTCCGGCAGACGCGCCACAAATTCATTCACAGTGCCTTCGCTATTGAAGGACGGCGGCAGAACGGATTCCACGTCAATATCCGTCAGCTCCAGTTTGTAACCGGCTTCACGCGCCAGGATCAGCAATTTACGGGCAACGTCCATACCGGACAGATCATCACGCGGATCCGGTTCGGTATAGCCCATCTCTTTCGCCTGCAATGTTGCAGCAGATAACGACATGCCTTCATCCAGCTTACCGAAGATGAAGGACAGCGAGCCGGAGAGGATGCCGGAGAAACGCATCAGCTCATCACCGGCATTCAGCAGGTTTTGCAGGTTTTCGATGACCGGTAAACCCGCGCCGACGTTGGTGTCATAGAGGAATTTACGGCGTGAACCATCCGCCGCTTTACGCAACTGATGGTAGTAATTCATGGAAGAAGTATTGGCCTTTTTGTTCGGCGTTACGACGTGGAAACCGTCGGCAAGGAAATCGGCGTATTGATCAGCCACTTCCTGACTGGAAGTACAGTCAACAATCACCGGATTCAGCAGGTGGTATTCTTTCACCAGACGGATCAGACGTCCCAGATTCAGCGGCTCTTTCGCGGCACCCAGTTCATCACGCCAGGTTTCCAGCGCAATGCCGTGAACGTTAGTCAGCAATGCGCGGGAGTTGGCGATGCCGCAAACGCGCAGATCAATATGTTTGGTTTTCAGCCACGCTTGTTGACGGCGGATCTGTTCAATCAACGCCCCGCCCACGCCGCCTACGCCGATCAGGAAGACTTCGATAACCTGATCAGTGTTGAACAGCATCTGGTGGCTTACGCGCACACCGGTGGTCGCATCGTCGTTATTGACGACCACCGAGATAGAACGTTCAGACGACCCCTGCGCAATCGCCACGATATTGATATTGGCGCGCGCCAGTGCCGAGAAGAATTTCGCCGAGATACCGCGCAGGGTACGCATGCCGTCGCCGACGACAGAAATAACCGCCAGCTTCTCCATCACATCCAGCGGCTCAAGCAGACCGTCTTTCAGCTCCAGATAGAACTCGTCTTCCAGCGCTTTACGGGCGCGTTCCAGTTCGCTTTGCGGCACACAGAAACTGATGCTGTATTCAGAAGAAGACTGGGTGATCAGCACCACCGAAATGCCTGAACGGGACATCACCGCAAACACGCGCGCCGCCATGCCGATCATCCCTTTCATACCCGGACCGGAAACGTTGATCATCGCCATGTTGTTCAGATTAGTGATGCCTTTCACCGGCGTATTATCGCCGAGGCTTTCGCTGCCAATCAGCGTGCCTGGCGCCTGCGGGTTGGTGGTGTTTTTGATCAGGCAAGGGATCTGGAACTGGGCAATCGGCAGGATGGTACGCGGATGAAGCACTTTCGCACCAAAGTACGACAGCTCCATCGCTTCCTGATATGACATGGATTTCAGTAAGCGGGCGTCCGGCACGATGCGCGGATCGCAAGTATACACACCGTCGACGTCAGTCCAGATTTCACAACAGTCGGCACGTAAACAGGCAGCCAGCACGGCGGCTGAATAATCGGAACCATTACGTCCGAGCACCACCAGTTCGCCCTGCTCGTTACCGGCAGTGAAACCGGCCATCAGCACGATGTGATCGGCTGGAATAGCGCTGGCGGCGATACGCCGGGTGGATTCGTTGATGTCCACAGTCGATTCAAGGTAATGCCCCTGCGCGAGCAGTTTTTCGACCGGGTTAATGACGGTGACGCCAAAACCTTTGGCCAGGAACACCGCTTCCATAATAGCGATAGAGAGCTTTTCACCACGACAGATGATGGAGGCATTTACACTGTCCGGGCATTGTCCCAGCAGGGCAATACCGTGCATCAGTTGTTTAAGCTGAGCGAATTCGTGATCGACAAACGCTTTCACTTTCGGCAAATCAAAACCCGGTTGCGCGGCCGCCAGGCCGGTTATCAGCTGACCAAAAATGTTTTCCGCATCACTCATGATGGTCTGAATGTCCTGCCCTGCGACAGTTCGTTCAATCATAGCAACCAGATAGTTGGTGATTTTGGCAGGCGCGGATAATACCGTCGCGACCTGTCCCTGACGTGCATTGCTTTCCATAATGTCCGCAACCCGCAAGAAGCGTTCTGCGTTTGCTACCGAGGTCCCGCCAAATTTCAACACTCGCATTTCTGGTTCTCTCCTGAAGCTCTCGTTTAAATGTAAAAAAAAAGCCCGCACTGGTTAGGTGCGGGCTTTTTTTCTTTTTCCTGTACGCGTCAGCCCGCCCCGTTACCTGTGGTATCGGTGGTGGTAATAATTGTTGTGTTCAGGCTGATGATTCGCATTTTTATTTTCTGTCTGTCTTTAGGTTTGTACTCTGTCTGCCTCTATTAGCTAAAGCATAAGGCACAATAAGTCAATTTTTTTCTATTTTCGGCAGGTTAATCACGGACAGAATGAAATGGATAATTATCTGCCTTTAAAAGCATTTCCAGTACGATCGATAACTCTGCTATCACCGCACCGGATATCGAACTGTAGCGGTAAGGATTCCCCTCACATCATTGGGTCAGTTTTTTTTCGATGTCATGTAGCAAAGTATGCAGCATTGCCGCATCGCGCTGCTGCAAAAGACCGAGACGCTGATGCAGCCAGTCGGACAATTTCTGGTCATCTTCTGCCCCGACATTTTCCAGTAATCGCCCGACCCGTGCACGCAATGCCGACAACTGTCCCGCTTCGGCATTTTCAGGTTTCACTGAGGTCACCTGATTGAGAGACGATAACTGATAACAGAATACCATCACGGCCTGCCCCAGATTCAGCGACGGGTAATCCGCCACCATCGGAACGCCGGTCAGCACATCAGCCAGTTCCAGCTCTTCATTGGTCAGCCCGGAATCCTCACGGCCAAATACCAGCGCAGCGTGATTCACCCACTGGCTTTTCTCTTCAAGCTGCACCTGCAACTCCTGAGGCGTGCAGTAATAGTGAAATTTAGCCCGGCTGCGGGCCGTCGTCGCGACAGTAAAATCAATATCAGCCAGAGCTTCTGCCAGTGTGCTGAAATGCAGAGCATTTTGCAGGATGTCCTGCGAACCATGTGCCACCCAACCGGCTTCCGGCTTGAGATGTGCCTCGCTGTCCACAATACGCAAGGAAGCAAAGCCCATGGTTTTCATTGCGCGGGCTGCCGCACCGACATTTTCCGGGCGAGCCGGTGACACTAAAATAATATGAAGTTGCATATGACGCCTTTGCAGGAAGGAAAAAGAATTTGCCGCCTGTATTTCAGCGATGAAATTTTATCCTGTTTCAGACCTATTCATCGTTTATATTCTTCACAAGAACTTAACAGTCGACTTGATATATTCCTTTATTTTATCGGAAAAGCTTAACCGGGAGGTAAAAAAGCTGCTGGCAGGGTTAAGCACGTTCCCTTAAAAAATTAGTCATTATTTTTCATATGGATATATAATAATGATACATACAGATTTTGCATTTATCTTGGGTTTCCTGAGGATTAGCTGAATCGTGTACAATAAAGGCCGAAATGTGACTCAAACGTGCATTCTTGTAAGTGTTTTTCACTGTTCTGTTACCGTGCTACAATTGAACTTGATATATGTCAACAAACCGTAATTTTGTTGGGTGGTAATTTCGACACTCGCTGTTATATTGCTGTTAATAGGGTTAGGATATGCGCCGCTTTAGGACCCCGTGGAACTGCAGAAAGTGGAATCCCTGACCGAGCTTGCGATGTTGTTGCCGTTGATGGAAATTGCATCGAGAACGCATTTACGTACTTTAGTCATGTAACGAGTGAGATGGCCAATAAGGCATCGAAATTCATTGGGATATCAAGGACTTCTGTACTCCTATTTTCTATTTGTTGGCAATCTTAGGTAGCAATCATGCAGACCCCTCACATTCTGATCGTCGAAGACGAGTTAGTGACACGTAATACGTTAAAGAGCATTTTTGAAGCAGAAGGCTACATGGTGCATGAAGCCAATGATGGCGCTGAAATGCACCACATTCTGTCCGAAAATGATATCAATCTGGTTATCATGGACATCAACCTGCCAGGCAAAAATGGCCTGCTGCTGGCACGCGAACTGCGTGAACAAGCCAGCGTTGCTTTGATGTTCCTGACCGGCCGCGACAACGAAGTTGATAAAATTTTGGGTCTGGAAATCGGCGCTGATGACTATATCACCAAGCCATTCAACCCGCGCGAACTGACCATCCGCGCACGCAATCTGCTGTCCCGCACGATGAACCTGGGTACTACCGGTGAAGAACGTCGTCTGGTTGAAAGCTACAAATTCAATGGCTGGGAACTCGATATCAACAGCCGTTCGCTGATAAGCCCGCAGGGCGAACAGTATAAGTTACCGCGCAGTGAATTCCGCGCCATGCTGCATTTTTGTGAAAACCCGGGCAAAATCCAAACCCGTGGCGATTTGCTGAAGAAAATGACCGGCCGTGAGCTGAAACCTCATGACCGTACTGTTGACGTGACTATCCGTCGCATCCGTAAGCATTTCGAAGCGACTCCGGATACGCCGGAAATCATCGCCACTATCCATGGTGAAGGTTACCGTTTCTGCGGTGATCTGGAAGACTGATACAGAAGGTTGCCAACCGCTCTGCAGTCGATGTGATAAAACGTAAAGGCCAGCGAAAGCTGGCCTTTTGATTTGGATCCCTTGGTGAAACTCAAGGCTCAGCATGTCCCCACGGAATGATCGGCACCGCGCTGAGGGCATTTTTAGGTGAACCGTCCACGACTTTATCGGAATAACTCAGGTAGATAAGCGCATTACGTTTTTCATCATAAAAACGCACCACCTGCAGCTTTTTAAACACCAGAGAGGTACGTTTCTGGAAAACTACAGTGCCTTTGTCTTTGCCCTGCTTAATCTTATCGCTGAGCTCGATAGGTCCTACCTGCTGACAGGAAATCGCCGCATCCGATGTATCTTCGGCCAGACCTAATCCGCCCTTGATGCCGCCGGTTTTTGCACGACTGATATAACAAGTTACATTTTTAATATCAGGATCATCAAAGGCCTCGACCACAATTTTATGGTCCGGACCGAATAATTTGAAGACGGTATCCACTGATCCCACTTGCTCTGCACGCGCTGCTCCAGAACAAAAAATAAACATCCCAAATACAAAAATCCAACATTTATTCATTAAGTTACTCCACGTCATCAGCATGACGTTGTTTTCTAAAGAAACCACAATCAGAAAGCGTGCATTCACACTTTCGGAATGAAATACTCTGTAACACCTGTAAATAGCACAGATAGCCAAAAAAATCTTAAGCAGTCTTATCGGGAAAAAGTTGCTATTATGCCGCCCATCATTCTGTGCATTTATCTTAGTTCAACGAGGACGATCTATGGATCAAGCAGGAATCATTCGTGACCTTCTTAGCTGGTTAGAAACCCATTTAGACCAGCCCTTGTCACTCGACAATGTCGCAGCCAAGGCCGGCTATTCCAAGTGGCACCTGCAGCGCATGTTTAAAGACGTCACGAATAATGCCATTGGTGCTTATATTCGTGCCCGCCGCCTGTCGAAAGCGGCTGTCGCTTTGCGTCTCACCAGTCGCCCGATATTAGATATCGCCCTTCAGTACCGTTTTGACTCCCAACAAACGTTTACCCGGGCTTTCAAAAAACAATTCGCACAAACGCCGGCATTGTATCGTCGTGCTGAAGACTGGCATTCGTTTGGTATTTGCCCGCCTATCCGACTGGGTGCATTCATTCTGCCGCAACCGGAGTATGTCTCATTACCAGAACAGCATCTGATCGGCATGACGCAAAGCTATTCATGTACGCTGGAGCAAATCACCACGTACCGCAACGAGATGCGTCGTCACTTCTGGCGTCAATATATTGGGGAAGCGAAAACGCTGCCGCCCATTCTTTATGGCCTGCACCATTCACGTCCAAGCCAGGAGAAAGATGACGAGCAGGAAGTATTGTACACGACAGCGCTGGAAGCTCAGCACCTGCCGGAAAACGTTGAAGGTCAGCCTATTGTGTTGCAGCACGGTGAATATGCCATGTTCCACTACAATGGCACGCCGGAACGTTTGCAGGAATTTATTCTGACGTTGTACAGCACCTGTCTGCCAACATTGAAACTGACCCGCAGAAAGGGACAGGATATCGAACGCTTTTACACGAATGGCCATGCCCCCGGCACTGCGCCAACCGAAATACAGTGTGATTACCTGATCCCAATCCGCCGCTAACGCCTTCTGGCGTTAGCGTTGCAACTCGTCTAACGCGGGCAGATCAAGATGTGAGACATCGCCCGCCGTTTCCACAATCCATCCATTTGCCAGCCAGGCGCTTTGCTGGTGATCAACACGCGACAGCGAACAGTTACGCAGACGCAGACGGCGTTCCGCATAGGCAGGCAAGCCAAGGATCGTACTGATCAGACAGCCCAGCGCAATACCGTGGCTGACCAGCAGCGGCTTGCTTCCCGCCGGTAAATCCAGACAGCTGTCGAGCGCGGCACGCATACGCACGGCCAGTTCAGTCATCGTTTCACCTTCGGGGATGCGCCCTTTGGGTGAACCATCAACCATCTGCTTACGCCATATTTCTTCCTGCTCCGTCAGACCATCCAGAATACGTTCTTCCAGCACGCCCATGTGCAGTTCGCGCAAACGTGGCTCATTGATCACTTCACACCCGCAGGCATCAGCGATAATCTGCGCCGTGTGGCGGGTACGTCCTAAATCACTGGTGATAACGTGAGTGATCCCTTCTTTACGCACGCGCTCAGCAACCTGACGGGCCTGGTAAAGACCTTTAGCCGTCAGCGGGCTGTCTGACTGCCCCTGAATACGGCGGGCGGCGTTCCATTCTGTTTCGCCATGACGGACGAGATATACCTGTAACATGAGTGTTTTCCGTTATACTGCGTGAAATTTGCTAAAGGATGCTAAAACTCTATGTATCATGTTGTCGCTGCAACCACTAACCCGGCAAAAATCAAAGCTATCGCCATGGCTTTTGAAGACATTTTCGGCGCTGAGGCATTTCGCATTGAAGGCGTTGATGTCGACAGTGGTGTTCCAAATCAACCTATTGGCAGTAATGAAACCCGTACCGGGGCACGCCATCGTGTAATCGGTGCGCGTCAGGTTCGTCCCGAAGCAGACTTCTGGGTCGGCGTGGAAGCGGGTATCGAAGACAATATGACATTCGCCTGGATGGTGATTGAGAATATGCACCAGCGCGGCGAATCACGTTCAGCCAGTTTAATGTTACCTGAAATCATTTTACAGGGGATCAACCAGGGCAGTGAATTGGGGGATGAGATGGAAAAACTGACGGGTATCGCAGAGGTGAAGCGTAAAGGCGGCGCCATCGGCATTTTTACCGCCGGGAAACTGAACCGCACCAGCGTTTATCATCAGGCACTGGTGCTGGCTTTAGCGCCTTTTCATAACCCGGTTTATCAAACCCGCGCCCAGACCCATTAAAATTTCAGACTGAAACGGGCACTTCATTCGCCCGTTTTGTCTGCCAGCAGTTGCCCGCTCAACCAATCCTTTAGCGCTGCCGGAGCCGTTTTCAGGCCATTCGATCCCCGGGTTATCGTAGCGATACCGGCACCCAGCTGGCTTTTCAGTTCGCGCTGACTCATCTCTCCCCGCATCAGCTCCTGAATAATGCGTACCCGCGTTCCCAGCGCCGCACGTTCGTCGGGCGTCAGAAGCAGTTGCAGCAGATCCTGATGCAGATTTTCAGCAAAAGATTGCTGTAGCAGTGCCAGAAAGCACTGCCAGTCCTCATTGCCTTGTTGGGAAAGAGCAGGGTCAGTGATGGGTCGTTGATTCATGATTGGGCTGCCATACTATTAAACTAGTACAGCAGCTTATCATAAACGATACGGGATCAGTAACGCCTCTGCCATTCGGCATCCGTCAAAATCTTGGCCGGTTGATGTAAAAAATAGCGATAAAATGCATCATATGCCAACACATTTTTAACATATCGGCGAGTTTCGGAGAAAGGGATACTCTCAATGAACGCGACCGAATCCACCCTGCCCGCGCTGTTGCCCAGCCAGGTATTCACACGGGAAGGCCCGGCGTTGTAAGCAGCGCTGGATAAAATACGGTTGCGGCCAAACATCTGATAGACATATTCCAGATAGCTGGTACCGATGGTGATGTTCATTTGCGGATCCAGCAGCTGAGCCGGATTGCTGTAGCCCTGCAAACCAAACATATCCACGGTATGCTGCGCTGTCGCAGGCATCACCTGCATCAGACCAGAGGCTCCTACCGGCGAACGGGCTTTCGGGTTCCATGCGCTTTCCTGACGGGCAATCGCCATCGCGTAGCTTTGCGTGATGCCTTTGTCATTGGTCGCACGGCGGAATTCATCCGGCCACGCCAGCGGGAAACGTTCTTCAAGATAATCCCAAAGCTTGCCGGTAATGGTCGCCTGCACGCTGAGATCGGGCCATTTCTGCTCGAAAGCGTAACGCGCCAGTGCCGACTGCTGAGATTCAGAACGACTGCTGACCAGATAGCTCCATTCAGTGCGTGCAAGATTGTCCATCTGCCAGTACATCAGTTCACGAACGCGGGCGACTTCCGGCAATTTCGCAATGCTGGCATCAGGCTTCGCAGCCACAGAAATTTGCATCGGATAAGCAACATTCAGCTTTTGCGCGGCGGCCATCGGATAGAATCCCCGCCCCTTCATCAATGTGCGCAGCATCGCTTCACCTTGTGAGCGCTGACCGTTGTCGATCATCACTGACGCACGCCAGTACTGCCATTCATCTTCCTGCAGGGCATCCGAAGGTAAACGATCCAGCCACTGTCTCAGTCCCTGACGATCACCGGCGGCCAGCGCCATACGAATCCGACGCTCCACCAGCGTGGTGGAATGGCTGCGCAGAATAACGTTATCGCGCCATGCCGCCTGTTCCGGTGTGGCGTCGCTGCCCATATAGCGCCAGGCGACAGCTTCTTCCAGATCCAGACGTTCGCTGTCGCTCATCTTCTGCAGACGCACGAGAACGGGGATCATCGAACGGGCATTTTCCGCATCATCACGGGCGATACGCGCAAACGTAATGCTGGTGGCATTGCGGGTAAAATCAGTCGGCCCGACACTGCGCGCAAAGCTTTCAATGGTATTCGGGTTATTTTGTAAATCCAGCAGCGCATCGCGCATGGTCTGGTAATCCGGCGGTAACTGCTTCGCCAGGAAGTTCACCAGATTCGTATTGCCGGTTTTCATCGCCAGGCCGATGCGTTGCAGCGTAGTCAATGCAGTCTGATTGCCTGCGCCCTGCCAGACGGAGAACAGCTTGTCGCAGGTATTCGGCAGTGACGTGCCGGTCAGCCAGATATCTTTCGCGCCATCAAACGCGGTTTTCTGATCGCCGGTCGCCCATTTGGCGTAATAGTAGTTGCAACGTGCAGCGACCGGTTTCGGCGGCTGCGGGCTGAAAGAGAGCAAACTGTTCCAGTCCTGACGACGCGCCAGCTCATTCACAAAGCGGGCCGGGAGGGAACGCGCAGGCGGCAATGTCGGGTTGGCTTTAACAAAGGCATTCACCTGCGCGGGCGTGGCATCGCCCAGTTCCTGCGTCAGTTGCCGGTATTCCAGATAAGGGTAAAGCGGATAATCTTCCAGCGTGGGCATCAGCTGACTGACGACGTCCAACTGATTGTTATCCCACGCCTGTTTAATCTGCATATAGTGCTGGCGTTGCGAGTCCAGCGAGTCAGCTTTCGCCACGCCCGATACTGTTACCAGCAACACGCTCATTGCCAGAGAGTGCCATTTGTCCACCTTGACCATACTTACCTTTATCCTCACGGGTTGTGCCGAAACTGTTTTGCATTCTGTAGACAGCCACTACGCTAATCGATTCATTTTTAAAATTGAAGCGATGTGCGGACAGCATCACAAACTTTACACAGTGTGGTGCAAGCGACGGACAGTTACCAGATAGCGGCAGATCTATTTTCTGTCACAGAACGTGGCGGCGGGAATAATTTCTCAGGATTCAATATCCGCAATTAATTAGCGGGTATTACCCGGTAAAACGCCAATAGATAGCACCCTTACCATTTTAACCAAAATAACCACGCTGACAAAACTTAGATTTACTTACTTCAATTTACTTAGATATTTAATTCCTAAACAAACCCTAAATGAAGGGTAATTAATACCGAAATTACTAAAGGACACATCCATCTGTTTTTAAATAATTTTACCTATTAACGTTGATACAAAAAAAGTATTTATTGGCTCAGATCAAATTTATTCCCAGATAATTAATTATGATCACACCCTATTGTAAAATTGATTTTTTGATATTCACTATTTCGCCGTCAGGATTGAAATATTAATAGCAGCGCAGTTCATGGCTTATGGAAAAGTATATGACTCACTCAACTTCATCTGTAAAAACGAATGCCAGCCCCTCTTCTTCTGTCGCGACAGAAAACAAAAACTGGTATCAGATTAGTGGTAACGACGCCATGCAGCGTCTGGGAACTGGCGAGAATGGCCTGACCCGGCACGATGCCAGCGAGCGTCTGAAAGAATATGGCCCGAACGCCTTACCGGAAAAAGCCGCCAAAAGCGCCCTGATGCGTTTTCTGGCGCACTTCAATGATGTCCTGATTTATATCCTGCTCGCGGCTGCCATCGTGACCGGTGCCATGGGACACTGGGTGGACACGCTGGTGATTTTGGGCGTGGCCGTCATCAATGCGCTGATCGGTTTTTTGCAGGAAAACAGCGCTGAGAAATCACTGAAAAGCATTCAGAATATGCTGTCAAGTCAGGCAGTTGTCATGCGTGACGGACAGATACAAACCATCAATGCCGACCAGCTGGTGCCCGGTGATATCGTGCAGTTGCGCCCGGGAGATAAAATCCCGGCGGACTTGCGCATTGTCAGCGCGCATAACCTGCAGGTCGAAGAAGCCATTCTGACCGGTGAATCCACCGTGGTGGTGAAAAACGCACAGGTCATTGACGATGAAGTCATGATCGGCGACCGCCACAACCTGCTGTTCTCCGGCACCATGATCAGTGGCGGCACCGCAACCGGTGTGGTTTATGCCACAGGTAAAGACACCGAACTGGGTCACATCAACCAGATGATGTCGTCGATTACGCCGCAGCGCACCCCGCTGTTGCAGCAAATCGACAAACTGGGCAAAGGCATTTTCGCCCTGATTCTGCTGATGATGGCGTTCCTGTTTGTCTTCGCCTTTATCCTGCGCGATATGCCATTGGGCGAACTGCTGTTGTCGCTGATTAGCCTGGCCGTGGCTTCGGTTCCCGAAGGTTTACCGGCGATTATCTCGATTATTCTCTCCCTTGGCGTGCAGTCGATGGCGCGTAATCACGCCATTATCCGCAAGCTGCCGACAGTCGAAACACTCGGCTCCATGACGGTTATCTGCTCGGATAAAACCGGCACGCTGACCATGAATGAAATGACTGTGAAAGCCGTCATTCTGGCAGACCGCGCTTATCAGGTTGAAGGCGAAAGCTATCAGCCTAAAGGCCGGATTGTTGACGCACAAACCCGGCAACAGATTGATGTCACTCATACACCGGTGCTCAATACCTTCATCACTGCAGTTGATTTATGCAACGACAGCCAACTGATGCAGGACGATAAAGGCCACTGGGGTATTACCGGCGGGCCGACTTCCGGCGCACTGAAAGTGCTGGCGGCGAAATCAAACCTGAATACCGGCAAAGTCGAGCCGCTGGATAAAATCCCGTTCGATTCCAAACACAAATACATGTCGACACTGCAACGCATCAACGGCAAAACCCGGTTGTTCGTGACCGGCGCACCGGACGTACTGTTCTCTTTAGCCTCGTTTGAACTGACCGAAAACGGCGTGCAGCCTTTCCGCCGGGAATACTGGGAAGAAGAGATGGCGCGCTATGCCCGTCAGGGTCTGCGCATGGTCGCTGCGGCATTGAAAGATGAGCCGGAAATCGGTGGCGACCTGAACCATAGCCATCTGCAACAGGGTCTGATTTTTGTCGGTATCGCTGGCATGATGGATCCCCCTCGCCCGGAAGCCATTGATGCGATTGCCCAGTGTCAGCAGGCCGGGATCCGCGTGAAGATGATCACCGGCGACCATCAGGAAACCGCGATGGCCATCGGCAAAATGTTAGGGATTGGCAACAGCAGTGATTCCATCACCGGTTACCAGCTCGAGCATATGGATGATGCAGAACTGGCCGCTGCCGCCAGCCAGTATGATATTTTCGCCCGTACCAGTCCCGAGCATAAATTACGGCTGGTAAAAGCGTTACAGGATACCGGTGAAGTGGTCGGAATGACCGGTGACGGTGTCAACGATGCGCCCGCGTTGAAACAAGCTGACGTCGGTATCGCGATGGGGATCAAAGGCACCGAAGTTACCAAAGAAGCCGCTGACATGGTGCTGACCGATGACAACTTCGCGACCATCGCCAGCGCGGTCAGGGAAGGTCGTCGCGTTTACGACAACCTGAAGAAAACCATTCTGTTTATTCTGCCGACTAACCTCGCGCAGGGACTACTGATTATCCTGGCCATTCTGGCCGGGGCAGTCATCCCGCTAACGCCGGTTCAGATCTTGTGGATGAACATGGCGACGTCGACCACGCTGTCCTTCGGTCTGGCCTTTGAGCCGGGTGAGAAAGGCATGATGAGGCGCCGTCCGCGCGCGCCGGGTCAGCACGTTCTCGACCTGCATGCTGTCTGGCGTATCGCCTTCGTGGGTATTCTGATTGCCTGCAGTGCCTTTGTGCTGGAAGCCTGGATGCAACCGCGTGGTTACAGCAGCGATTTGATCCGTACCGTGCTGTTACAGACGCTGGTCACCGCGCAGTGGGTGTATATGTTTAACTGCCGCGTAATGGACCGTTTCCCGCTGACGCGCGAAGTGTTCGTCAACAAAGGGTTATGGATTGTTTCCGGTGTCTTACTGCTCCTGCAACTGGCGTTGATTTATCTGCCAGTCATGAACCGGTTGTTTGGCACCGTGCCGATGCCCCTGAAATTCTGGGGTATCACGCTGGTGGTTGGCGCGATGATCTTCGTGATCGTCGAAATCGAGAAATGGCTGGTTAACCGCTTCATCCGCAAGAAAGTCTGACGATTTATGCTTATGCCGGGTTACCTTGTGTAACCTGGCTTTTTCACATAAAAAACGTCACAATTCTGAAACTTTAGTCTTTTCCCCGCTCAATTCGTCTCAAAGATCTCACAAAACGTCCCAAAGCCCATTCTGCTGATTTACATCAATTCTTTAGCGCCTTATTACTCTCTCCAGGGGCATCCCTTCTCACAGCAATGTTAGTTTTGCCAGCGTCCGGCAACTTTTACGGGAATGCCCCATCGCTATACGATCAGTTTTATAAAAACGAGCTCTCTGGCTGTACCGCAGTCAAACAAAGGCCAACAAACAGGTAACACACAATGTCATCGCTCATTGTAGATAAGTGCTATTACACACAGCTGGCATTGCATTCGCTATTGCAATTAAACGGACAACATCCGAAAGATATTCTTTCGCTTAAGGACATCGACGAACTGCAAGCGACGTGCAATTCCCTGACGCCTGAAATCATCTTCGTGAATGAAGATTGCTTTACGTCTGATGCGCAATCAGGTCACGTTCTGCGGGAGGTGATCGACGCACATCCCGGTACGCTTTTTTTTGTTTTCATTTCCAAGGAAAACCTGAATTATCAGAACTATGTGCCGATCCGTAAAAACATCATTATTTTGTCAAAATCCATCCGGACAGCCACTATTTATCAGTTGATTGCCCATAACCTGCTGCTGGCGCGCTCGGCAGAAACGGAACAACCGCTGGATCTCACGCCGGTCAGCCTGAGCCGGACTGAATCCAGTATTCTGAAAATGTGGATGTCGGGGCTGAACACGCAAAACATTTCTCAGCACCTGAATATCAAGCAAAAAACGGTGGCGTCACACAAAGGCAATATCAAGCGCAAAGTAAAAACTCAGAATAAACAGGCTATTTATCATGTTGTTAAACTCACCGATATTCTGACGTCCGGGATGTTTGTCGGGCGTACTCAGCCACTGCGCCCGGACCGCGAAACGGATGAATTCACCATTCCATTCGGCTGATTTCTCCGCCACCTGCCGCCTGCCAGCAACATTCTTGCCTTACTGTGAACCTGATGGTTGGGAACCCGACTGAAACACGCTAAACTTCGCAGTCGGAACCCTTATCAGTCATGCCGCAATCAGGCGGGGCTGGCTTTAATTTGCCGCAGCGCCTGCCCTTCGCAGACAGCGCGCGGCCCGCAGAGAAAGAGGCTCAAAACAACGTGGCTCAATACGTATATTCCATGCATCGCCTCGGCAAAGTTGTTCCGCCGAAGCGTCATATTCTTAAGAACATCTCCCTGAGTTTCTTCCCTGGCGCCAAAATCGGTGTTCTGGGTCTGAACGGTTCAGGTAAATCCACCCTGCTGCGCATCATGGCCGGTATCGATACTGACATCGAAGGTGAAGCACGTCCGCAGCCAGATCTGAAAATCGGTTATCTGCCGCAGGAACCGCAACTGAACATGGAACACACCGTGCGTGAGTCCGTGGAAGAAGCCGTTTCTGAAGTCGTTGGCGCGTTAAAACGTCTCGATGAAGTGTATGCGCTGTACGCCGAACCGGACGCTGATTTCGACAAACTGGCGGCCGAACAGGGCAAGCTGGAAGAAATCATTCAGGCACATGATGGCCATAACCTGAACAGCCAGCTCGAACGTGCCGCCGATGCGCTGCGTCTGCCGGACTGGGATGCGAAAGTGGCAAACCTGTCCGGTGGTGAACGCCGCCGTGTGGCACTTTGCCGCCTGCTGCTCGAAAAGCCGGACATGCTGCTGCTCGACGAACCGACCAACCACCTGGATGCTGAATCCGTGGCATGGCTGGAACGCTTCCTGCATGACTTCGAAGGCACCGTTGTGGCGATTACCCATGACCGTTACTTCCTCGATAACGTGGCAGGCTGGATCCTGGAACTTGACCGCGGTGAAGGTATTCCGTGGGAAGGTAACTACTCCACCTGGCTGGAACAAAAAGATGCACGTCTGGCGCAGGAAGCGTCTTCTGAAGCGGCCCGTCGTAAGTCTATTGAGAAAGAGCTGGAGTGGGTTCGTCAGGGCGCGAAAGGCCGTCAGTCTAAAGGCAAGGCACGTCTGGCACGCTTTGAAGAGCTGAACAACACCGAATACCAGAAACGTAACGAAACCAACGAACTGTTCATTCCACCGGGTCCGCGCCTGGGCGACAAAGTTGTCGACGTGAAAAACCTGAGCAAGTCTTACGGTGATCGCGTTCTGATCGACGACCTGTCCTTCTCCGTGCCGAAAGGCGCAATCGTCGGCATTATCGGCCCGAATGGTGCCGGTAAATCCACGCTGTTCCGTATGATGTCAGGTCAGGAAGAAGCGAACGGCGGCACCATCGAGCTGGGTGACACCGTGAAACTGGCCTCTGTGGATCAGTTCCGTGATTCCATGGATAACAGCAAAACCGTATGGGAAGAAGTGTCCGGTGGTCAGGACATCATGCGCATCGGCACCACTGAAATGCCAAGCCGCGCCTATGTGGGCCGCTTCAACTTCAAAGGTGTTGATCAGGGCAAACGCGTTGGCGAGTTGTCCGGTGGTGAACGTGGTCGTCTGCATCTGGCAAAACTGCTGCAGGTTGGCGGTAACATGTTGCTGCTCGATGAACCGACCAATGACCTCGACATCGAAACCCTGCGCGCGCTGGAAAACGCCTTGCTGGAGTTCCCTGGCTGCGCGATGGTCATTTCCCATGACCGCTGGTTCCTCGACCGTATCGCGACGCACATCCTCGATTATCAGGATGAAGGTAAAGTCGAATTCTTCGAAGGTAACTTCACCGAATACGAAGAATACAAAAAACGTACTTTAGGTGCTGAAGCGTTAGAACCGAAGCGCATCAAGTACAAAAAGATGATCAAGTAATCATCTTTCGCCTGAATATAAGGCCCGGAAACGGGCCTTTTTTATGCCTTCAATTCACTGAAATCTAGCCTGCCAGCGCCTCGCTGTAACTCTTCGCAAAGCCGTATTCTTCCAGCATAAACTCAATAAAACAGGCCAGTGCCGGAGAATTCAGTTTTCGTCCCGGATAGACCAGATACAGATCATTCCCTTCCGCTTCCCATTCCGGTAACACGCGCACCAGTGTGCCTTTCGCCACTTCGTCATGGCATAAAAATGCCGGTAACAGCGTGATACCTGCGCCTGCCAGCGCGCATTCCCGCGCATACAACAAATTGTCGGTGGTATGCGCCGCAGGCAGCAGCCAGCGGTGCCAGGTGTCGCCGCGATGTAGCACCCATTCCGACCACGCCCGGTGCGCGATACAGTGATGCGACGCCAGTTGCTGCGGCGAATCCAGCGACGGATGCTGCGCCAGATACGCCGGCGAAGCCAGCAGGTAACGCGGGCTGTGCCCCAGTTCGCGGCCAATCAGCGAGGAATCCTGTGGTTTACCCGTACGCAGCGCGATATCAAACCCTTCCTGCACCAGATCGACCAGCGCATCGGAAACGGAGACTTCCAGCGACACATCGGGATAACGCTTCTGAAACTCAACGTTCATGCGCGCCAGCAACGTCGCGCCGAGCCCCGCCGGACTGGTGATCCGCAGCCGTCCGCTCGGGTTATCGCGTAAACGGCGGATGGCCAGTTCTGCCCGTTCGCTGGCCTGCATCATCTCCTGACAGTGGATCAGGTAGCGTTCACCGGCGAACGTCAGATTAAGCTGCCGCGTCGTGCGGTTCAGCAATCGCAGGCCGACGGACTTCTCCAGCTGGCTGATGCGATGACTGACACTCGATTTGGGCAATCCTGCGCGGCTTGCGGCCTGTGTGAAGCTGCCACACTCCGCCACCAGCGCAAACAGTGCCATATCCTGCAACTGCTTAAACATGATTGTTCACCTCAGACGAACACTTTGTTAGTTATTGTCCATCTTATCAGCTTCCCGCCGGAGGACTAGACTGTCTGTATACCTAACGGAGAGAGAGAACATGACAATCAAAGCTATTGCCGTAAACCCGAAAGATCCGGCCCACTTTATCGCCGTTGAATTGCCACAACCCGTCGCAAAGGATTACGACCTGCTGGTGGAAGTGAAAGCCGTGTCGATCAATCCGGTCGATACCAAAGTGCATAAAGGCGTGCAAAAAAGCGGTCTGGACGCGCCAAAAGTGCTGGGCTGGGATGCCAGCGGCATCGTCAAATCCGTCGGCAGCGCAGTGAAAAACTTCAAAGCCGGTGATGAAGTCTGGTACGCCGGGGATATCACCCGCTCCGGCAGCAACGCGACAGAACAACTGATCGACTCACGTATTGTGTCCGTCAAACCGCAAAGCCTGAACTGGGCTGAAGCCGCTGCCATGCCGTTAACCACGCTGACCGCCTGGGAAGCACTGTTCGAGCACCTTAAAATTCAGGACGCGTCTGCCGATAAAACCCTGCTGATCATCGGCGGGGCCGGTGGCGTGGGTTCGCTTGCGATCCCGTTCGCGTCACTGCGCAGCAAAGTGAAAGTTATTGCCACCGCTTCGCGTCCGGAATCCGCACAATGGTGTCTGGATCGCGGTGCGGATCTGACCGTGAACTATAAAGATCTGAAAGGTGAACTGGCCAAACACGACATCAGACAGGTGGATTTCATTCTGTGCCTGAATGACACCGACGGTCACTGGGAAGCGATCTCTGATCTGATCGCACCGATGGGCCACATCTGTACCATCGTTGAAAATGAACATCCGCTGGATATGAATAAACTGAAGCTGAAAAGTGCCGCACTGCACTGGGAACTGATGTACACCCGCAGCATGTTTACCACGCCGGATATTGCCGAACAGGGCGAAATTCTTAAGCAGGTCGCGGCGCTGGTTGATGAAGGCAAAGTACAAACCACACTGAGTGAAACCCTTTCTGGCCTGACAGTGGAAAGCATCGAAGCCGCCCACGCCAAAGTGCTCGACGGCCATATGCAAGGTAAAGTCGTCGTCGCCTTCTAAGCACAATGCCGCTTTAAAAGAAAAGCCCCGTCACTTTCATGGCGGGGCTTTTTCATTCACGTATGTCCCCTATTCGCCATCGTCCACTTTTTGCCATTTGGCATCGGGGTCAAACGCCGTGATCGCTTTTGCCGCAGCGTCGGTATGCTCGCCTAAATCCTGCTGATATACCTCGCCCTGCTGATTGATCATAAAACTGGTTACGCCGGTATGGCCGTAAACCGCCGGCCAGGCGATCAGCGCAAAACCTTTGGTCATCTTGCCATTTTCGATGTAACTGTACGCTCCGCCGCTGGCGTTTGCGCCCTGCGCGGTGAGGATGCGGTAAAAGTAGCCGTGATAATCCGATCCCGGCTGATCATTGCCAAAGGCCGGACCTAACGGGCTGGGCGCTTCGCCCTGTTTCACCGGCCAGTACAGGCCGTCATGCTGGCCTTCCGTGCTGATAAAGCGCTGAGCATATTGCCCGGCAATCTGCTGATATTCGTGCTGCGCATCGGCGTAAGCGGAAACCGCCTGAATGGCGGAAAGCTCATTGCGGCCAATAGCACGGGTTTCGATTTCGGCGGCACCGGCGGCCATATCAAATGACCAGCCCTGCGCCGTGTGTTTCATCGGGATCGGCAACTGCCAGTTTTCCGGCCCGACATTCAGGTGTGCGGTGTCGCCGTGTTCTGCGATTTTATGGCTGATATGCCAGTCACGCAGAAAACGCGCCACCTCATCCGGATCCACCTCTTTTGGCGGCAGATACTCCTGCCAGTTATTCCCGAGAAGCTTTTGCATAGACGCATCATCGTGCGCTTCAATGGCTTTTACCAGTGCCTGCGCGGCAAGTTCCGGGGTGGTGAACGTCTGCTGTGCGAAACCGGTTAAAGGCAGCAACATCAGACCTGTGGAAATTAAAAAATTACGCAATCTCTTCATGACTTTTCCTCGTCAGTCTAGCGACGGTGCAAATGAGCTGGCTCTGTATTGGCAGGGCGTGACTGCTGGAAGTTCCGCATATGCTCGCGGCTCTGATTACCCCGCGATTGCTGCTGTTGCCACGACGGCCCGCGGCTGGAGTTACCGCTGAATGCCGTGCTGCGTGATGCATTAAGATTCTGCCGCTGATGCTGGTTGATTTGCTGTACTGGCTGGCGCTTAGCATTGTGTTGAGACAGTGGCTGGTGCTGCGGCACCTGACGACTGGCCGGATTATGCATACCGGCAGCCGGTGCTGAATGCGGCAGGTTTCGCTGCTGGGTATGCCCCTGTGTCTGCAGCGTATTCTGATGCTGATTCATCACCGATGCCGCCTGTTGACGGCGCTGATCCAGATTTTGATTCTGCACACCGCCGTTGTTACGCCCGACCGCGTTGTTGTCGAAACCACGATAGTTATTACGCTGCGCCGCCTTGCTCAGCACCTGGTTTTGTGTCGCACCGTTCAGGTTTGCGCCGTGATTTGGCAGCCCTGCGTTGTAGGTCGGATTGTGCTGCCAGCCCGTGGTATTCGCATTTCCAGCAGGGTTGATCCCATTATTGTTGCCCGAGATACGGTTGTAATTGTTGACGTTCACATTGACATAATTGTTCTGCGAACCACCGTGATGATCATAATCATCGTGATGATGATCATCATCGTCCCAGTCAATACTACCGAAAATGGCATAAGTCGCTGCCACACCGACACCAAACCCGATGCCAGACGCCACACCGTTAACAAACTGCTGTCCCGGAGGAGGTGGCAGATACACCGGCGGATAGGCTGGTGTCGGCCATGCGCCATACACCACATTCGGGTTGTAGCTCGGTACGTAAACAACCTGAGGATCCGCTGGCTCAATCACGATGGTTTGCTGCGCAGGCGCACTTTTCACCACAGTGGTTGAGCTGCTTTGTGCCGCCGGTTTAGGTTTGACTGTCACGGTCTGCTGCGGCGTGCTTTTCAGTGCCCCGCTGCTTTGTGCCACCTGACGGAATTTCTGCACGGTATTCATCACGTCGTCCGGTTGTGCCAGAAACGCGTTACCCAGATTCTGCACCCATGCCGGATCTTCTCCCATCAGCGCCAGCAATTGCGGGAAAGCCACCAGCGATTTCACACTCGGATCCCACGGCTCATTCGCCACCTGAGCGACAGCAGCGTCGCCCTGGTTTTGCGGATGGTCGCGTGACCATTGTACTGCCTGAATCACGTTAGTGGGATAAGTCGATGCCATGAGTACCTGTGAAAGCAGGCTGTCAGGATAAAGCGCAACAGGAGCCACCCACTGGTCGAGCTGAGCTTGTGTAAATGCCGCAGGTGCAACGGGTGCAGGAACCGGGGCTGCTGGCGGAGGAACGGCGGCTGATGCAGGCGGAGGCGCAGTCTGCGCCGTGGTTTCGGCCTGACTGCTGACCGGAAGCCAGCCTTGTATAAACATCACACTGGCCAGAGCAAATGCCCCTGCGCCGCACAATACTGCGATACCCCAGGGCTTGAATGATAAATTCATTCGGATCACCTTAGAAAGCCTCAGCGGGAATGAGAGGCAGATTGAATGAGTATAATCGGATAAATAAAACTCAACGGCCGCCACTGTATTTTTATTTCATGTCAGGGATTTACGCATAAAATGCGCAATAAAAAGCCTTAAAAAAAGCACACACACAATCCAATGAATAATAAGGATATTTAATTTTACAGTGTTACAAACTGAATTAATAAAATGACCAGAAAAGATAATCAGATCAATTAATTAATAATTGTGAGAGATAAATAATATATAAAATATTCATAGTGTGAATAATAAAAAAGCGCGTATTCCGGAGAACACACGCTTTCTTATTGCTGCTTGTTGATCAGCTCACAGGCGGCTCATTCAGCCGGCTGGTATCTGCTGCCAGCATATTCTGCACCAGCTCCACACATTCGAGAAAACGCTGGTCATAATCCGATGATTCAACGTGAACATAATCGACGTTGTTCTGTTTCAGCATGTCGATCAGCAGGTTCTGGAAAGACATCCGGTCAGACGTACTTCCCAGACTACGCAGGCCATCAGCGACCCACGGTGTATTGTTTTCAAGCAAGATAACCAGATCAAACCGGTATTCATCCATCAGCGCCTGCACGAACGGATGCTCACGCCCTTCATATTTTTTGCAGAAGGCCTGCGTGGTCAGAAAATCGGTATCAATAAACGCCACTTTATTGGCATATTTCACCGCGAAATCAATGTACTGCGCCTGACCGAGCGCGATTTTATCGTAATCTGAATATTGCAGCGCCATTTCGTCGCCACCAAGATGCGAGAAAACATAATCGCGGCCATATTCCCAGGCGCTGGTAGTGTTGAAGATATTGGCTAACTTGTTGACCAGCGTGGATTTTCCGCTGGATTCGCCACCTAAAATCGCCACGGTACGCACGAAGAACGGCTTCACTTCTGTCGGAATATAATCCCAGTAACGGAACGGATCCTGACGGATCTGGCGGCCACTGATATTCATAAAGGAGCGTTTCGGGTCAATCAGCACCGTTTCAATACCCAGATGTTCACGGTACTGCGGCGCATCAGCTTCTTCGCTGGAATAAATGGTATTGGGTTCAATGCCTTTCTGGCTCATGAACTCTTTAATGCCACGGCCCCAGACGTCCCAGCCGTGCGGATACGGCTCCATCCCCTCTTCGTTAAAGGCATGAATGCGGATGTTTTTCTGGTATTTGAAGGTCTGTAATAACCAGCGCAGGCGGTCGCTGACTGTAGGCTGCTGAGACATCGAACTGTTCTCAAACAGCTCGCGATCACGCGGCTCGTCATAGCCCATGATGATATGCAGTTCATCAACCTGACTGCAGGCGCGCTGGATCAGATAGATATGGCCGGTGTGCAGCGGATAAAACTTACCGAACACCACGCCGATATTCTTCTCGCGACGGGGAAACTCAAGATCCAGGAAGCGGTGCAACGCCTCGAGCTTTTGGGCGCTGGGACTTTTTATCTTTGCATTCAACAACTGGCTGAGATAACCCTTGGTCATCCCGCTGGCTTCGGCCACCTGTTGCAGCGTGCGTCCCTGTTGTTTTATCGCGGTTTTTAGATAGTCGAACTGTGACATGCCTTGTCCTCAGGTTTTTTTTACTAAACAAAAAATAGCACAAAGGCACTGAGCTGCGACAGCGGTTAACCGTTACAAATCGTCGAGGATCGCCAGCGCATCAGCCAGTTTTTTGACGCCAAACACCTGCATACCGGCGGGCACTTTTTTTGGCACGTTGGCGTGCGGCACAATGGCGCGTTTAAAACCGTGCTTCGCCGCTTCGGTGATCCGCTCCTGACCGCTCGGTACCGGGCGAATTTCCCCCGCCAGCCCGACTTCGCCGAACACCACTAAATCCTGCGGCAGCGGACGGTCACGCAGGCTGGACACCAGCGACATCAGCAGCGCCAGGTCAGCACTGGTTTCGGTGACTTTCACGCCGCCGACCACGTTAACAAACACATCCTGATCCGCCATCTGCAAGCCGCCATGACGGTGCAGCACGGCCAGTAATATCGCCAGACGATTTTGCTCCAGACCGACCGCCACACGACGCGGATTGCCCATCATCGACTGATCGACCAGCGCCTGAACCTCAACCAGCAACGGACGCGTCCCTTCCCACAACACCATCACGGAACTGCCGGAGGTGATTTCATCGCCACGGCTGAGGAAAATCGCCGACGGGTTGCTGACTTCACGCAATCCCTGCTCGGTCATGGCAAATACGCCCAGTTCGTTCACGGCACCAAAGCGGTTTTTGTGGCTGCGCAGCGTACGGAAACGCGAATCAGCATCGCCGTCGAGCAGCACGGAACAGTCGATACAGTGCTCGAGCACTTTCGGCCCCGCCAGTGAACCGTCTTTAGTGACATGGCCGACCATGACGATCGCCACGCCGCGCGTTTTAGCGAAACGGGTGAGGTAAGCCGCCGTTTCACGCACCTGCGCAACCGTCCCCGGCGACGACTGGATATCCGCCATGTGCATCACCTGAATGGAGTCGATCACCATCAGTTTCGGCTGTTCTTTATCCGCTATTTCGCAAATTTGCTCGATGCTGGTTTCCGACAACATATTCATGTTAGCCGTCGGCAGACCCAGACGGTGTGCACGCATCGCCACCTGCTGCAAAGATTCTTCCCCGGTGACGTACAGGGTTTTCATGTTTTCGCTGAGATGACACAGAATTTGCAGCAGCAGCGTACTTTTACCTGCGCCGGGGTTACCACCAATCAGAATCGCACTGCCCGGCACTACGCCGCCGCCTAATACACGGTCAAACTCTTTAAAACCGGTGCTGAAACGCGGAAGTTCATCAAGGCTGATATCAGAAAGTTTCTGTACGCGGCTGACGCCCGCATCACCGGCGTAACCGGTGAGACGTTCATTACGCGCTACGGTCGGAGAAGCGGCCAAACGGATTTCAGTAATGCTGTTCCAGGCCTGACAGGCACTACACTGCCCTTGCCAGCGCGGATAGTCTGCGCCACATTCATTACACACAAATGCACGTTTTGCTGCTTTTGCCACAACTTACCTCTTTGTATTGATTAAGACTGACTACCACTTAAAATGCAGAGAACGCCAAGAAGATCGGCATGACGGATGCATACTGCGGCCTGTTCGTAGACTTTCGGTTTGGCGTGATAAGCAATGCCCATGCCCGCTACCGCCATCATTTTCAGGTCATTCGCGCCGTCGCCGATGGCGACGGTTTGCTCATGGGAAATACCCAGTTTTTCCGCCAGTTTCAGCAGGGTATCTGCTTTATATTGCGCATCGACGATTGGCCCGATCACACGGCCGGTCAGTTTACCTTCACGGATTTCCAGCTCGTTCGCGGCCACGTCGACCAGATTCAGCTGATCACGCAGGTATTCGGCATAATACGTAAAACCACCGGAAGCAATCGCCACATGCCAGCCCGCTTCCTGCAGACGCTGAACCATGACGGTCAGGCCCGGCATCAGCGGCAGGGTTTCACGCACCTGCTGGAGAATGCTGGCATCCGCATCTTTCAGTGTCGCGACACGCTGACGCAGACTCGCGGCGAAATCCAGTTCGCCGCGCATGGCGCGCTCAGTGACTTCAGCCACCTGCTCACCGACGCCAGCCAGTTTGGCAATTTCATCGATGCATTCAATCTCAATCGCGGTAGAATCCATGTCCATAACCAGCAGGCCCGGCGCACGCAGATACGGCACTTTCCCCAGCTGAGCAACATCAAATTCAAAGGATTCGGCGAGAAGCTGTACATCAGCGGTGAGTGAACCGGCCAGACGCACAACTTGATAACCTTCAACTGCCCAGGCGCTCACAATCACCAAAGCGCGGCCCAACCGGCGCTGGAACAGCGTAATACTCTTCTTATCGAGTTTTCTTCCATAAAGGAGCCATCCGGTATGCCCCGCCCGGTAATCCAGCGGCATGACTTCGTCACCGCTCAGTGAAAGGGGAAGTCCCGGCCATTGGTGGATCTCCGCAGGAAGATCGCAATAGGTCAGACTGTTTGGCATGATGGCTCCTGTAGGGCGTTATGGCATTAAGAAAAACAAATATCACGATTTACCCAAAATCATTCAGTTGACTCAAGGCAGCAACTGAATGCACCTCCGGGAACTGACACGGGTCAGTGACCGGTATAAATGAAAGCAGCAGCTTGAAGGATGCCGGGTAAAAACTGGCATCAAGCTACCTTATCGTAGCGGCTTCTGGCAACATAAAGTCATCGAAATACGCAAGGAAACAGAATGGCCAAGGCCAAACTTAAATTTCGCCTGCACAGAGCAGCTATCGTATTGATAAGTCTGGCATTATTAGTCATCCTGATGCAAGGCGCATCCTATTTCAGTCTGGGACACCAACTGGCCCGTTCAACGCAGGTGGAACAGCTTGCTCAGACGCTCGCCAGACAGGTGGCGTTTTCCCTCGCGCCACTGATGGACAGCGACAATGATGGCGCTGATATCGCACAAATTTCCACTATTTTGAGTCAGCTTACCGATAGCAGTCGCATTCTTGACGCCAGTGTTTATGAGTCCGACGGTTCTCTGGTGGCGCATGCCGGTGAACAGGTGCCGGTTCGCGACCGTTTGTCGCTGGATGGCAAACGTGCGGGCAGCTACTTCAATCATCAGATTGTGGTGCCGATCGAAGATAAAAACGGTCCGAGCGGATTTTTACGCATTACGCTGGATACGCACGTGCTGGCGACAGAATCCAAACAGGTGGATAACACCACCAACCTGCTGCGTCTGATGATGCTCGCCGCGCTGGGCGTCGGTATTATTCTGGCCCGCACCCTGTTGCAAGGCCGCCGTTCGCGCTGGCAGCAATCTCCGTTCCTGCTGACCGCCAGCAAACCGGTGAAAGAAGATGATGAACAGGAAGAAGAGCCGGATGAATTCGGCCCGCCGCCGGTGCTGAACATTCCCGAGCCGGAATCTGAGGTCGCGCCGGCAAAACCTGCCACCGAAGCGCAAACGAAAGAAGCCGCACAAGCCGCTTACCGCAGCCTGAAACGCAGCAGACCGAAGTGATTCAGGCCAGCCGCTGAATAATTGATGTTAACCCTTCCACCTGCGCCAGCATTCCGCTGGCCAGTTGGCGAAATTCAGGACTGATTGCCATATCGTTTTCTACCTTCCGCCAGAACTCACTCGCCCAATCCTGTGCATTCAACCACTTTTCTTTAGACACTAAAGGGTCGGGCGTTAAGGGTAAGGTTTCACGCCGCATGGTACCGGCGTTGGTCGGTGCAAAAGCCATCGGCAGCATGTCATACACAGGCGATATCGAAAGAGCCTGCTTTAAAGGGTCAATGGCAGGATCGATAAATGACAGATTTCCCTGGTGCATATCGCTGTTGGCGATCAGTTTTCCGAAGGCATAAATCTGCTCAATTTTGTCGACTGTAGCGGCTGTAATGACCTTGCTTTGGCGTAACCGCTGCGCGGTCAAAAACCAGTTGCTGTTTCCTCCGCCAAACTCAGCAGAGACGGCCTCAAGGGAAACCAGCCCGCGACGCCCGCACTCACCTGTCCGGTCAAATCTTTCGACCTCAAGGAAAACCTCGCCCTTTCTGCCGGTAAAAATTTCGGCTGTTGCCGCCGGAATGCCGGCCTCCTGCAAAACGCTTAACGCATGAGCTTCAGAGCGCAGTAAATCGCCCCAGCGGGAGGCGTTTTCATTGACAGCCGGAGGCGAAAATTTAACTAGAACCTGAGAGGCGTCCCGGCCTGCATGTTCTGCATAGCAGCTGAATTTAGGCTGCTCGCCTCCCGCAGATGATCCGACTTCCTCCCCTGCCAGACTTCTCTGTGCCAGCCGTTCATACACCTGAATTTTGTCTTCACGGGGAACGGGAATATCTTCAGGTTTATGAAACCATCGCTGATAGGCCATTTCTCCAATGACAAAATTCCCGACCGTTTCATCCCCCGCTCTTGCGAGAGCCACCAGCGTCTGGGATTCGGTCCACCTTTTAATGTCATCCGGAAAATGCAGGGCAGCGTTAATATCACGTCCCCACGCCCGACCTAAAAAGCCCTGAGGCCGCATATCGGTGATAAACCACGGCAGACCGTCGTAAATCAGCGACTGGCCGCTGACAACTTCCACTGCACAACTTTCACCCGGCCAGATGGAATATAGCGTCCCGACCTTTTCGGCATTTCCTGCCTCATTAATTTGGTAAAGCGGGAAGCTCCATTGGCCTTCCAGCGGACGCGGCAGAATATAACGGGTCGAGCGGCTTTGCCCGATTTTGACGATCTCAGGAATTTTAGTCAGCCGCCTTGAGAGCGTTGACTGGGTGATGTGCAGTTGCTCCGTGATCTCTTTTGCCGTCAGACTGCCCTGACGCAGTAAATCTACAAGTTCAGACATGAGCGGCTCAGTGATGAATAGGAAAATGCATAGCTAATAGCATAGATAAAAAATGAAAATAAATCGATATATCCTGAAGATATAAATATGAATACGCAAAAAAATACGAAAAAACGCATAGCAAAACGGGCGCCATCCGGCGCCCGTTTTAGTGACTGCAATATTTGCAGAATTTATTCTTTGTCGCCCAGCAGAACGGATTCCAGCGCGATTTCGATCATGTCGTTGAAGGTTGTCTGACGTTCAGCGGCAGTGGTTTGCTCATGCGTACGGATATGGTCGGAAACGGTACAGATGGTCAGTGCTTTCGCACCGAATTCTGCAGCCACGCCGTAGATACCAGCGGCTTCCATTTCCACACCCAGAATGCCGTATTTTTCCATCACGTCGAACATTTGCGGGTCCGGCGTGTAGAACAGGTCAGCGGAGAAGATGTTACCCACGCGGGCATTGATGCCTTTGGCTTTCGCCGCGTCAGCCGCGTTACGCACCATGTCGTAATCGGCAATAGCCGCGTAATCGTGATCTTTAAAACGCATGCGGTTCACTTTGGAATCGGTACAGGCACCCATGCCGATCACGATGTCGCGCAGTTTGATGTCGGCACGCACAGCACCACAAGAGCCCACGCGGATGATTTTTTTCACGCCGAATTCAGTGATCAACTCTTTGGCATAAATTGAGCAGGAAGGAATGCCCATGCCGTGGCCCATCACGGAGATTTTGCGGCCTTTATAGGTGCCGGTGAAACCCAACATGCCACGCACGTCGTTCACCTGCTTAACATCCTGAAGGAACGTTTCCGCGATGTGCTTGGCGCGCAGCGGATCGCCCGGCATCAGCACGACGTCAGCGAAGTCGCCCATTTCAGCATTAATGTGTGGAGTTGCCATCTTCTTATTCCTTAATCAGCGAGGTGTCATATTCATTATAAAAAACGCGGCCAGTATAAGAGACTGGCCGCGTAAGAAAAGTATCAGAGCATGGATTTGCCGTAATCCATCGGTGACAGGTCGAAGTATTTAGCGACTGTCTGGCCGATGTCCGCGAAGGTTTCACGGTGACCTAATGAACCTGGTTTTACTTTCGGGCCATAGATTAAGACCGGAATGTGCTCACGGGTATGGTCGGTGCCGCGCCAGGTCGGGTCACAACCGTGGTCAGCGGTGAAGATGATGATGTCATCTTCTTTCACCAGTTCCAGCAATTCCGGCATACGGCGGTCAAACAGTTCCAGCGCGGCAGCGTAGCCTGGTACGTCACGGCGGTGGCCGTAAGAGGAGTCGAAATCAACAAAGTTGGTGAAGACGATGGTCTTGTCACCCGCTTCTTTCATCTCTTTGATCGTCGCGTCAAACAACGCATCCAGGCCGGTAGCTTTCACTTTTTTAGTGATACCAACCTGCGCGTAGATGTCAGCGATTTTACCGACAGACACCACATGGCCGTCTTTCTCATCCACCAGCTTTTTCAGGATGGTCGGAGCCGGTGGTTCAACCGCTAAATCATGACGGTTACCGGTACGTTCGAAGTGACCGGCTTTGTCACCGATGAACGGACGGGCAATCACGCGACCAATATTGTAGCCACCTTCAGTCAGCTCTTCACGGGCGATTTCACACAGTTCATACAAGCGATCCAGCCCGAAGGTTTCTTCGTGACAGGCAATCTGGAAGACGGAGTCGGCTGAGGTGTAGAAAATCGGCTTGCCGGTTTTCATGTGCTCTTCGCCCAAATCATCCAGTACCACGGTACCGGAAGAATGGCAGTTACCGAGATAACCCGGCAGATTAGCGCGCTCAACCAGTTTATCCAGCAGTTCCTGCGGGAAGCTGTTGGTCGTGTCACTGAAGTAGCCCCAGTCAAACAGAACCGGCACACCGGCGATTTCCCAGTGGCCTGATGGGGTGTCCTTACCGGAAGACAGTTCGCTGGCATAAGCATACGCCCCGGTAATTTCAGCATTACCGTCCATGCCGTCAGGAATTTTACCGGTAGATTCTTCCGCAGCTTTCGCCAGCCCCAGACGGGTCAGGTTAGGCAGATTCAGAGGGCCTTTGCGGCCTTTGTCCGCATCGCCACGCGCACAGGCAGCTGCGATATGGCCCAGCGTGTCAGAACCGGCATCGCCAAAGCGCTCGGCATCTTCACTGGCACCGATACCGAATGAGTCTAACACCATGATAAATGTACGTTTCATTTTGCTCTCCTGCGAATGGTTACGCATTGGGTCACGCGGAACTGCCGCGCACCTGATCAATCTTAAATGGGGGCGATTTGGCCTGAAATCAAGCGTTACCACCGATCCGGCGGTAAACCACCGACGTGCTTTCCGGCGCTTTGTCGCTCAGGACAATGGCCGCACGCACTTCCTGCGCCGCCTGCTGCCAGGCCGCTTCACTGTTCGCGTGGATCATCGCCAGTGGCTGACGGGTATCCACTTGCTGGCCAAGCTGCGCCATATGGGTCAGACCGACGCTGTAGTCGATAGCATCGCTGGCGCGGCGACGTCCGCCACCCAGTGAAACGACGGCCATGCCCAGCGCACGGGTGTCCATCGCGCTGACAATCCCGTTGCCTTCGGCGTAAACCGGTTTGCTCAGCGTGGCCTGTTGCAGATAACGATCGTAATTCTCGATGAAATCGGTTGGACCTTTCTGGGCGGCAATCATACGGCCAAAGACTTCTGCGGCTTTGCCGTTATCCAGCACGGCCTGCAACTGACTGCGGGCGTCGGCGTCATCTTTTGCCAGCCCGCCGGACAGCAGCATTTCAACACAGAGCGCCATTGTCACTTCCAGCAGACGCGGATTTCGGTATTCACCCGTCAGGAAGCGCACGGCTTCGCGCACTTCCACCGCATTCCCTGCGCTGGATGCCAGCACCTGATTCATGTCGGTCAGCAGCGCCGTGGTTTTACAACCTGCGCCATTGGCCACATCGACAATCGCCTGCGCCAGATCTTCGGATAGCTGGTAAGTCGGCATGAAGGCCCCGGAGCCGACTTTGACGTCCATCACTAACGCATCAAGGCCTTCGGCCAGTTTTTTGGCGAGAATCGAAGCGGTGATCAGCGGGATAGAATCGACAGTTGCGGTGATATCACGTGTCGCATAGAAACGCTTATCCGCCGGAGCCAGCGAGCTGGTCTGGCCGATAATTGCCACGCCGACATCCTGAATGATGCGGCGAAAACGGCTGTCATCCGGGAAAATATCGAAGCCCGGGATGGCTTCAAGTTTATCCAGCGTACCGCCGGTATGACCGAGGCCGCGGCCGGAAATCATCGGCACATAACCGCCGCATGCCGCCACCATCGGCCCCAGCATCAGGGACGTCACGTCACCCACACCGCCGGTCGAATGTTTATCAACGATCGGGCCGTTGAGGTTGAGCGATTTCCAGTCCAGGACGGTACCGGAGTCACGCATTGCCATGGTCAGCGACACACGCTCATTCATGGTCATATCATTGAAATAGATAGTCATTGCCAGCGCGGCAATCTGGCCTTCTGAAACCTGACTGTCGCGAATACCATTAATAAAGAAACGAATTTCTTCATCGCTTAAAGGCTGACCGTCACGTTTTTTACGAATAATTTCTTGTGCGAGAAACAAGGTATCCCCCTGCCTGAGCTGAACGCTAAATGTAGATGCGAATACCGGACGCTGTAAAACAGCGCCACGGTATTGGCATAACAACAGTGATTAGTAGCTGCTGGTGGCTTTCTGGCCAGCGTGACCGAGAGTGGTGAGCAGGCTTGCCAGCAGACTGGATGCGCCGAAACGGAAGTGACGTGCGTCAGCCCATTCGCGGCCCAGCAGGCGATCAGCCAGTGCCAGATATTGCGCAGCGTCTTCAGCGGTTTTCACGCCACCGGCCGGTTTAAAACCGACAGCTTTGCCCACGCCCATCTCAGCAATCACGCTCATCATCAACTCAGCGCTGTGCAGCGTGGCGTTTTCTGGCACTTTACCGGTAGAGGTTTTGATGAAGTCAGCGCCTGCGTTGATGGCGATTTCAGAGGCTTTGCGGATCAGCGCATCCTGCTTCAGCTCACCGGTTTCGATGATCACTTTCAGCAGCACATTGGCAGCCGCACAGGCTTCTTTGCACTGTTTCACCATCTCAAAACCAATCTGCTCGTTACCGGCGATCAGCGCGCGGTACGGGAAGACCACGTCAACCTCATCGGCACCGTAAGCAATTGCCGCGCGGGTTTCTGCCAGCGCAATCTCAAGATCGTCATTACCGTGCGGGAAGTTGGTGACGGTGGCAATACGGATGTCCGGCGTGCCTTGTTCGCGCAGGGTTTTACGGGCAACAGGAATAAAACGAGGATAAATACAGACAGCAGCGGTGTTACCTGCCGGGCTTTTCGCCTGGTGACAAAGCGCGATCACTTTTGCATCAGTGTCGTCTTCGTTCAGGGTGGTTAAATCCATCAGGTTCAGCGCACGTTGCGCTGCGGCGGTTAAATCGGTCATATAACTCTCCAACAATTTTCAATTCCAGCGACCGGCCGGGACTGAGCATACAGTCATGAATTCGTTCCGGCGTTTAACGTCGGCAAGAGAATTCTGCACGTTGGCGAGCGGACTTGGTTCCTTGAAGATAGCGTGCGTAAGCGGCGTGGAACGGCTTACGTGGCAACTGAGATCCTTCTCACCGCGCTTGGACTGGCTGACGCCAGTTCGTTGTGACTATTTGAACACGTCACATCAGGTTCCTGTGTGCATTATTTCACACAAAATGAAAACCGATTGCAACGTTGCTTGGCTAAATGAGACCTTGGTCACAATTCTTAGCCCTTATGCTCAGTATTCGACCCTTAATAAGAGTGTATACCCGAATCATGACAAACGGAGTTCGGGTGGCCACACCGCGATCACCAACCGGCGATCTTACGAGCAATGTTATAATAATAACATTTTAAAGAGAAATGAAATCGCAATACGCCAGAAACCCTTTCTGGAAAGGTTTCTATACGTCAGGGTAAATGTTATTTAAATCACAAAATTAAAATTTCGACGGTTTACCGGGAAGGGAGATTAAAGATGCGGCGGGTATTGTCGAGCAGTGCAAGAGCAATCTGTTCCGGCGTTTCACTGCGCAGGCTGCACAGAATGTCGAACACGATTGCCGCCCGTTCCGGGCGATTAGGCTGCCCCTGAAACCCCTGCAACGGCATATCCGGCGCATCGGTTTCCAGCAACAATGACGAAAGCGGTAATTCTGCCATCACATGACGGGTTTTCTGCGCGCGTTCATAGCTGATAGTGCCACCCACACCTATCGCAAAACCCAGTTTGATAAACGCCTGCGCCTGAGAAAGACTGCCTGCAAACCCGTGCACTACCCCGGTTGCCGGCAGTTTTGCCTGACGCAGCAGCGCCGCCAGCTGATCGTGGCTGCGACGGGAGTGCAGGATCACCGGCAACATCTCACGCTTTGCCAGCGCGAACTGCGCTTTCAGCAACCGCTGTTGTTGCTCAAACTTCGGCGCTTCCATGTATAAATCCAGGCCGATTTCCCCGACTGCCACCAGGCGTGGATCCCGCTGGCTGAGCAGTGAATCCAGTAAATCCAGACAACTGTCTTTATGTTCGGCGATATAAAGCGGATGCAAGCCCAGCGCGGCGTGCAATTGCGGGAATTTTTCGGCCAGTGTGAGAATGCCGCTGAAACGGTCAGACGTGACCGCCGGAACAATAATCTGCCCTACGCCAGCTTCTGCGGCGAGGCGCAGGCTTTCAGTTTCCGCACCGGTAAACGGCGGAAAATCGAAATGACAATGCGTATCGACGAAGGTGAAACTCACAGATTTTCGCCCTCACTGGACGGATAATTTTCAGATGACGCCGGACTTTCCGGTGGCGGCATGTCTGAGGATGCGTGCTGCGGTTGCGGCGCACTGACCACGTTGTCTTTAAAGGCTGCCGGACGCACCATACCGCCGTCGGCGACCATATCCGTCAACACGGCTGGATCCAGAATGATTTGCTCAACCGTACTGACCGAAGCAGCCAGCGGGATCACATTTTCCGGTTTATCCTGCGGCACGATAACCTGTTTTGACTGGCGGAATATCCGTGGTTCGATTTGCGGATGAGGGCGCTCGTTTTCACGCGGTAACAGCCAGTGTGCCGCAGCAGAAAGGAAGTACCGTCCGCAGCGACGGCCAAGATGGTAATCCTGATTAAGCGCAGGCAGACGACTGCCAAGCGCGTGGCTGGCCAGCGGTTTTGGCGGGAAGATTTCGAAAATACGCACATCGTCCGGCGGATTCTCAATAAATTGCTGAATGCGGTGATAACTTTCTTCGTGGTGCTGCATCATGCGCACCAGTTGTTGCAGGCTGCTTTCACTCAGCCATTGTTCCATGCGCTTCATCCATTGCGGCGTATAGAACATCGCCGAAGGCACGGTACGGATGACCACAATGGTATCCGCGCCACGGCGGTACGCTTCTTCAACCGGGATCGCGTCACTGATGCCTCCGTCCTGATAGCTGACACCATCCAGATCCACACCCATGCGGTAAAAGCCCGGAATAGCACTTGAGGCTTTGATCACGGGTAGCCAGTTTTCCCGCGTCGGCGAGAAATAATTGGCCGCATAATCATCACTGCGACAGGCGCACATCAGGAATTCCCGGCCGTCGATCAAAAGCTTTTCAGCACTGTCCATCGCCAGCGGCATGTTTTTAGCCGTTTCTTCAACCAGCCAGTCGAGATCGATAAGATGTCCGCCGCGCACAAAACGCAGCGGGTTGAAAAAGTCAGGGCTGGTGGTGTAGCGGGTGATCACCCTTCTGGCATAGCCGGGCTGCCCGCAGACGAAAGCAGAGAGATTTTGCGCACCCGCAGAGGTGCCCAGATATAAATCAAAGGGATTGAAACGCGCGCGCTGAAACTCATCCAGCACGCCTGCCGTAAAAATGCCTCTCTGCCCGCCGCCTTCGCACACCAGGGCAATCTTCCCCGGCATATAGGGTTTGTACGCCAGCGGTTCTATATTCCCCAGCGTGACAGGTATTCTGTATCCCAACGCATCGTCCTCACGCAAATGGCCCCACTCAGTTGGCCTTCATTTCAGAGCATACCTCGTCTTCCTGCTTTGCGTAGATTTCTTGCCAAAATCGGGCGACAAAATCGTTACGTCCTGTTAACGGCCAGATTGTACACATAAAAGAATCGCCCCCTTCAGTGAAGGGGGCGATGTCATTAATTAACACATTTTGGCATCACTGGAATGATGCGGTCAGAGTCGTTTACGACCGGTAAACAGGCTGACAAGAAACAGAATGATACCGACTACGAAGACGATTTTTGCAGCCCAGGCCGCTGTACCCGCCAAACCACCAAAACCGAGAGCCGCCGCGATCAACGCGATGATTAGAAAAATAATGCCCCAACGAAACATAAGCTTCTCCTTTACCCTATTTTCACTTTGCCATTTTAAAAGGTTGTGCCCCGCTTCGGGCCGGACTCATTGTGAAACATTTGCCTTATGACGCTTTATCAACCGGCAGCATGCCGGTAACAAAAAATGCTTACCTAATAAAGGTAGTCGAAAAATGAAAGTCTTAGCGTTTCCGACACAATATTTTTCCGACCGCAGGCAAATCTCGTCCAACACAAATCTTCAGCGGGCAACGTAAATGTAATTATGTGTTATTCAAAAAATGAAGCGCCCTGCCCGTGGGAAGGCGCTTCGTACAACAGACAGAGCACGTGATCGTTACGGTGCGACTTTCAGGTCATTTTTGACGCTTTTCACGCCATCAACGGTTTTCGCAACGCTTTCAGCACGGTCAGACTGTGCCTGATCTTTCACTGCGCCTGAGAGCTGTACCACGCCGTCGGTCGTTTCGACTTTCACGTTACGTGACGGGACAATGTCATCCGCCAGCAATTTGGCTTTTACAGAAGCCGTGGTCGCGCTGTCACCGGCATAGGCTTTAACGCTTTGATCTTTGCTGTCTTTGGTATGCAGTTTGTCGCTGACGGATTTAACACCTTCAACTTTGGTTGCCGCAGCAACAGCCTGCTCGGCTTCAGCCTGCGAACCGACAAAACCACTCAGCGTAACAACACCGGAATTCGTCGTGACGGAAATATCGCTACTTTTAATGGCTTTATCATCTACCAGAGCACTTTTCACTTTCGCGGTGATAGCGCTGTCGCCCATGTAGTTATCAACTTTCTTCATGGAACTATCGATTTTTGCACCTGCGCTATCTGTAGTCGTCGTTGCTGCCAGAGCGCTACCGCTCATCAGTGCGGTACCCAGAACTACGGCCATCATTGAATAGGCAAATTTAGAATTTTTCATCGATTTCTTCCTTTTGGTTTATGAGCCTTGTTGCGACTCTGCACGCCACATTCTTGGTGACGCCTTATAACAAATTGTATTGCTGCTGTTTTTACTTCCGTTGTAGCAGAGTACATCGTTTTATTCTGGCTTTTAATCACCATCCGACATAACTCTCTATTGAGTGACTTTAAAGTAGTGCTTTAAGCCACCCTGTCCTGAACACACATTTAATATAGTCAAGAATGTTCAGATTAGTAGGGAGATCGTCGAATATGGCCTCTAATGCAGACAAGTCCGAAGGTTTACGCCAAAATTTGCGCAAAATATCGGCATATTGATAACAAAGCGTAAGATCCGGAAGGGTATCAGATAAAAAAATGGCTCCCTTTACAGGAGCCATTGGAAAATTATTGCGTTAGAAATCAGTCTTCGGTGGTGAAATTACTGTTTATCCCACGCATCCTGCCAGTTAGTGCCGGTCGCAGGAGCATACGCCCAGGCCGCCTGACTACACCAACCGGAGTATGGGAAAGGCTTACATTGATAGATGCCACCGTCACTGCCTAATACCCGGGTTCCCGCGACGTATTTCTCACTACTTTGCGGATAAACATACTCATAATCCCCTGCCGCTGTTTTGGCTTTCACCAGAATCGTGGTCGTTGCGGTATCGGTTAAACCGGTGTTATCAGTGACGGTCACGTCGACAGTAAAGCGCGTATCAACTGTTACTTGTGGTGCATTGATCACTTCAGTGTTGGATGCTGCCCCCTGAGCCGGTGCGACTGGCAATCCAGCCGGATTAGTCCACTGATAATGTAAATCAGCAGCCTGCGTATCCGGATCTGTCACTTTTGCTGTCAGCGTCAGCGATTCACCTGAAGTCACGGTATACGTGGATTCAAGGGTAACGGACGGTGCAACAGGCTTAGATGCATCAATCACATTCACGCTGGTTTGCGCTGTGGTGCTGCCTTCGCCGTCACTCACGGTCAGCGAGAAGGTATACACCGCATTGGTCACCGGTTGCGCCACGCTGAATGTCGCTTTTGCCGCGTCGCTGTTTTGCAGCGTCACTGCTGGCCCGGAAACTTGCTTCCACTGATACGTCAGGGTGTCGCCTTCTTTATCGGTGCTGGCTGAACCGTCAAGCGTGATAACAGCGGTTCCATTAACCTGCTGAGCAATACCGGCATTAGCGACCGGCGGCGTATTGGTTTCTACCGGTGCCGGTGAACCGCTGGTGATTGGCGCAAAGATTTCGCTGTAAGCGTACATCGGAGCCTGTTCCGGCGTCATACCACTGTGTTCCGCAGAAACTTGCCCTGAAACACCCGGCTGATCACGCGCCACAGACCACGCACCGATCATACCCAGGCCATAATCTTTTGCCTGCTGATAAACCAGACGCGCATCGGAAAGATAGAACACTTCTCCCTGCACATCGTTATAGCCAATCATCGGCGTTGTCCCCAGCATGGCGTAAACCTGTGCGGCGCTCTTCTCAGGGTATAAACCTTTCACCTGAGTGAACAGATTATCGATGGCAGAAGTGGCACATTTACCGTGAATATTCTGACCTTCAGTGTTGGCTGACTGGCATTGTACGTTGCCGTAATCCATCGCCATCACGTTAATCCCGGTCAGCACGACGCCCTGATCTTTGGCATCCTGCAACACTTCCATCCCTTCATGGGTTAAACCGGTTGGCAGAACAGGCAGGGTATACCAGACACCGATGTGACGGCCTTCGGCAGCCCAGCGATCCTGTACTAATTTGACGGCGGCATTGCGGCGCTGAATAGATTCTTTATCAGCCAGCCAGTTTCCTTCGATATCGAAGTCAAGCACCTGCAGGTTCAGGTTTTCGACAATGTCATAATAATGCTGTTGCAGATCATTCACGTTATTACAGGCTGCGGCCAGAGGCGCATTGTTCGCGCCGCCGATCGACACCATGATATCGCCGCCTGCTTCACGTAATGCTTTGATTTTGCTGTATTGCGCGTAGTTGGTAACACTGTAAGCGGTGCCCCACGTCGGTACACAGGTGTTAGCATCTTTAGCGACCATAAAGGCCATGGTGAAGTGGTTAACGTTCTGGTTTTTCGCCAGACCGACAAGGTCAGGCTGCATATTTAAGGTGAAATCGACATAAGGCGCATAGAACTGAGCAGGCCACGGATTTTTCGGCGTACCCACGCGCTCTTTCGTGCCGCTCCAGTCCATATACACAGCCCACGGTGAAACATCGTCAGGTTTAACTTTCTGAACTATTACAGAAGACTGATAATTTTTGCCGTTATATTTCACTAATGAATTAGCAGGATATAAGGTATCGATATTCAACGTTGGCGCGTTATCAATTTGATCCTGAGAGTAGGTTTGAACCGGACCTAAAGGTTTCCACGGATGGCCATTATTTCCGTCCGGGTTCTGATTAGCCGTCAGCGACGGATCATTATTAATGGTGTAAAACAGAGCTTCATACATAACTCCGTCTTTCTGAACTTTATCGCCCTGATTATAGGTTGCACTGCTGCTCCAGACCGGCGTCGGTGCATACACTACCCACGGGTTATTTTCTGCTGGTGCGAAACTGTGAGCCGGCGTTGGTTTAGACGTTTTGTATGTCATGCCATTTGCCAGAACAATATCACCGGCTAAATAATCACGACTGCTGTCATAATCGACATAATTATTCTGCGTGCCGTCGCCGGCAATCTCACAAACGGTCGGGTTGCCATATTGGCTCATTTCAGTCGCAGATGCGTCGCGCACCTTACGCCAAGGGTTGGCACCTTGATCTTGTTCCGCTGTGCCCGGGCAGTTTGTCGCACCGACCCACCAGGCATTTGAGTAAACACTGCCGTCAAAGATGACTTCAAATGTGTCACCCCCTTCCTGTCCGTTCCAGGCTTCAAGGGCAAAAGCGCTGGCTGAAGCCATCGTCAAACCGGCAACACAGAGCATCTGTGTGATTTTATTCATTCTCATAACTACATTCCTTATATATATATCATTGCCATGGCGGGATATTCATAGAATACATATATGTTTCGCGAGAAAACCTATTGTAATTCCTGTGAAATTAAGACTTTTGTTACTATTTCATAAACAAAAAATATTAATTACCCCCAAAACATATTAAATAAATATGAGGTAATTTATTCACCACACATAATGGCATATCTATTAAGGAATGGACTCATCTAAACATAACTAATCGCACTAATAATTAAAATTAAGATTATTTAATAAGTCAGGTATATTTTTCATTAAAAGGCATACAAATATATAATAAATGCTCTGTCTTAACAAAATAAATTAATATATGTTTTATTAATACAAAATTAAGAAACAATAAAAAAGGCGACATCAAAGTCGCCTTTTCAGAAACAAGAATGAATTAATGTTCGCGTGTTTTACGGAATTTCACTTCAGGATAACGTTCTGAAGCCAGATTCAGGTTCACCATAGTGGGTGCGATATATGCTAAGTTATCGCCGCCATCCAGTGCGAGGTTGGTTTCGTTCTTGCGTTTAAATTCTTCGAATTTCTTCACGTCGCTACACTCCACCCAGCGGGCGGTCGAGACATTCACCGATTCGTAAATCGCTTCCACGTTGTATTCGCTTTTCAGACGCGCCACGACCACTTCAAACTGCAGCACGCCGACCGCTCCGACAATCAAATCGTTGTTGGCGATTGGGCGGAAGACCTGTACCGCGCCTTCTTCTGAAAGCTGTACCAGCCCTTTCAGCAACTGTTTCTGTTTCAGCGGGTCACGCAGGCGGATACGGCGGAACAGTTCAGGGGCAAAGTTAGGAATGCCAGTGAACTTCATGTTCTCACCCTGAGTAAAGGTGTCGCCAATCTGAATTGTGCCGTGGTTGTGCAGACCGATGATGTCGCCCGGATAGGCTTCTTCAACGTGTGAACGGTCACCGGCCATAAAGGTCAGGGCATCGGAAATCACGACGTCTTTACCCGTACGCACCTGACGCAGCTTCATGCCTTTTTCATATTTGCCGGATACCACACGCATAAACGCCACGCGGTCACGGTGTTTCGGGTCCATGTTGGCCTGAATTTTAAACACGAAACCTGTGAATTTCTCATCATCAGCTTTCACTTCGCGCAGGTCAGTTTTACGTGGCATCGGCGCAGGAGCCCAGTCCACCAGACCATCAAGCATATGGTCGACACCAAAGTTACCGAGCGCGGTACCGAAGAATACCGGCGTCAGCTCACCTTGCAGGAAAGCTTCGTGATCGAATTCATGTGATGCACCCTGCACCAGTTCCAGTTCGTCACGAAGTTGCGCAGCCAGATCTTCGCCGACGGCAACATCCAGCTCTGGATTGTTCAGGCCTTTGACCACGCGAACTTCCTGGATGGTGTGACCTTTACCGGTCTGATACAGATACACTTCGTCTTTATAAAGGTGGTAAACCCCTTTGAACAATTTACCGCAGCCGATCGGCCAGGTAATCGGAGAACAGGCGATCTTCAGCTCGCGCTCCACTTCGTCCATCACTTCCATCGGATCGCGGATATCGCGGTCGAGTTTGTTCATAAAAGTCAGGATCGGCGTATCGCGCAGACGGGTCACTTCCATCAGCTTACGGGTACGATCCTCGACACCTTTTGCGGCGTCGATAACCATCAGACAGCAGTCAACGGCAGTCAGGGTACGGTAGGTATCTTCGGAGAAGTCTTCGTGCCCCGGGGTGTCGAGCAGATTAACCAGACACTGTTTGTACGGGAACTGCATCACGGACGTGGTGATGGAAATACCACGTTGTTTTTCCATTTCCATCCAGTCGGATTTGGCGTGATGGCTGGAGCCACGGCCTTTTACAGTGCCGGCTGTTTGAATGGCCTGTCCGAATAACAGAACCTTTTCGGTAATGGTCGTTTTACCGGCATCGGGGTGAGAGATGATGGCAAATGTGCGGCGCTTAGCCACTTCAAGGGCGTATTCACTTGGAGACATGTTTTTCACGTTTCTGCGGTTGGTCCGCCCTGCATAGGATTCACATCACGTCAGAAGGTGACGTCAGGCAAAGCGGTAATAAAAGTTATAGCCGGCTATTTTCACTGATTTAGACGGGATGGGCAATCAATGGTTTTTTTGTGTGGTGTGACTAAGAGAGCGCTTTAGAAACGGAAGTCGGTTGAAAGTGCGGCCCAGTGTTCTTGCAGAACTATTTTATGTTCTTCAAGCATCGGTAACTCCGTAAGCAAATCTGGCCAGCATTTACGCGCAATTTCAATGGCTTCATCAAGATGCACTTCAACGGCAGACCATGGTACACCAATTCTTTCAGCCCAGCGCTTGAAGGTCTGCATATTAATCACACTCCATCGTTTTTCTTTTGCCATATTCAAAGCCACACCATCTTCCCTCTTAACGTAGGGTTTGGTAGAAACAATGTCATAGGCAGGTGAAAGGACAGCGTCCACTCGATTGGGGTAGATCACCGTCCAGTTTTTTAGATGGGCATCCCCATTCGCCACTAAAATGTTCGCCAACATCCGGCGCGCCATCTGCTGAATATCGATGATTCCTCCTGCACCGACTCTATAAAGAGCACGACCAATATCGTCGTAGCTATAGCCCTTATATTTATTCCGCGCATAAACCTGAAAAATCTGTGCAAAATCCTCAGTATGCACGCGCCCTTCGTCCGTGCGGTCAAAGCGACGAATCGCGTAAGCATAAGGCTCATCAGGTAAAGGGATATCAGGTAAATTGATCAAATTTCGGAGCTCGACAAGCTTAATCTCAGGGATATTGACACCGATTACCTGCGCTAATTTCATCGCACTAAATTCATTCTCAGGCACTGCACGATGTGCCGTTGACGGTGTTTTGATAATCCAACTGTCTCCCCCGACAGCCGTACTCACGTTGAAACGGCCATCTTGTCGTAATGCAGAGAACTTCATCTGAACACCTGCCAGAGAAAATTTGTCGGTGCTATGCAAAACATCAATTTGAACGGCTTCCAGTTTGTCGCCACGAGATGTCAGCGCCCAGCCAGGTATTTCGCCCCCCTTAAGTGGCACGGCGGTTATCCCACCGGGCAAGTTATTACCGGCATAGGCCAGTAATGGGAACTCATCGTCATGATGGACTTTCAACGTCAACGCCATCCATTCTCGCAATGCGCCTTCTGACAACAAATTTGAAAGAACCGGGGGAAGCTTGTGAAAACTGATAAGCGGCTTATTGAGATATTCTGCCCGCACTTTTTGCGTCAATGTAAAAACGGGACGCTGACTGATGGGTAGTTCAAGATACTCCGGGGCAAAAGATAGGATATTTCGGCTGCCCGCATAATGTGCTAAAACCCCTACACACTGCTCATCAAGATACAGTGCTAAAGCCTCGACTGACTCCACCAGCTTCTCCATGTTTACTCCTTTAAATCACTTAAGATGTCATCCCAATCATTGTTAAGACTCTCTGGCTCCGGCTCAGATGGGCGGTTACCGTTACTAATTGTCGAATCAAGCAGCTCTTTAATCTCTTGTACACGCTGACGCGGCACCAACATGAGTTCCAGCTCCATGCCTTCCAGGATCCTCAGTAACGTTGAAAGACGGGGATCCGCACCCGCTTCAATTTTCTGATACTGCTGCTGAGTCATACCCGTTCTCATACGCATATCTTGTTGGCTCAGCCCTAACTGCCGGCGCCTTTGTTTTAATAAGGTCGGCAATTCATTGAGAGTTCTCATTAGCTATCTCCTGACAGACTACTTACAACAAAATAGCTGTTTTCCGGGTTATTTAACAACACATTAATTGTAATAATTAAAATTTACACTTAATTTGCTGTAAATAATCCTAATTACAACTCTTTAACTGTAAATATAATGAATTACACCTTTTTAATTGTAATTTTGGCGGAATACAACTAATTGGATGTAAATAGTATAAATTACAGTAAATGAGATGTTGTTACGGTATCACCCCAGCGGCAGCGCCATCATGATGGCATCTTCGCGGCCTTGTGCGGCGGGATAGTAATTACGGCGAATGGAAAGTTCATTAAAACCGAGGCTTTCATAGAGCGCGATCGCTTTGGCGTTGGAGGCACGAACTTCAAGCCATAATGTAAAAACATCTTTCTGTTCAAGTTGTTGTATCACTTCTTCCAGCAACGTACGGCCTAAGCCCTGACGCTGAAAAGCCGGATCGATAGCGATATTAAACAGTGTGGCTTCGTCGAGAACAATTTGAGTGATCGCAAAACCAGCCATCACTTCGCCCTGCATGATTTTGAGATTCAGATAGCGTTCGCCCTGATTGCTGGCAAGCGTATTTTCAGTCCACGGAAAGGCATGGCTGGCTTGTTCGATGGCGAATGCGCGGGGAAGATCAGCGGGCGTCAGGATAGAAATGTTGTTCATTTTCACAGATCTGCTGCCAGAGCGCGCGTTTGGCGCCGGCGTCTTGATAGAGTGCGGCCAGGGCCGGACTGGAGAGCTGCGGGCCAGTGAGAGTCAGCGGTTCGCTTACCCCCAGTCGCCAGATATTGCAGCGGGTATCTTCAGGTAACATAGTGACCTGTTCAGGCGTCAGGCGGTAAACTTCTGATTCTTTTAGCGTCAGGCTGCGCAAAACATCGCTGACCAGCGGATCATCTTCTGCTGGCGGAACGGCGGCGACGATCAGCAATTTAGTTCCCGCGGGCAGACTGACTGCCACTTCGCCTTGTAATACAGCAGGCCGGCGCAGCGTCCACTGGGTAATGCCCAGCTGTTGTAATAATGTATCTCGTCTGGATGCCATGCCTGATCCCTGCCGGTTGAAGTGCGAAAAGCCCGGCTATGCTAGCAAACACATCGAACATGCGCCAATAAAGCTCGATTACTCAATCAGAGACGAAGAGTATATAATCCCGCGTTCATTCCTGAGGAGCCTCACCCTGATGTCTGCATTAACTCCGGCCAGTGAAGTCATACTGCGCCATAGCGAAGAATTTGAAGGCCGCCGCGTCCTGTTCGCCGGTGACTTACAAGACAGCCTGCCAGCTGAAATTGACGCCGAAGAAGTTCGCGTCCACACCAATATGTATCACCACTGGCAGATGCTCAGCAAAGCGCTGGGAGATAACGTTCAGTTTGGCTTAGTTGCTGATGCTGAATTCATCACGCCGTGTGATGTGCTCGTCTATTACTGGCCAAAGAGCAAACTGGAAGCGAAATTCCAGCTGTTCAACTTACTGTCACACTTACCGGTCGGCATTGATGTGTTTGTCATCGGTGAAAACCGCAGTGGCGTTCGCAGCGCGGAAACCACGCTGGAAGGCCTGTGCGAACTGAGTAAAGTCGACAGTGCACGTCGTTGCGGTTTGTACCATGGCCGTCTGGAAAAGCAGCCTGAGTTTGATGCTGACGGCTGGTGGGATCAGTACATGGTCGAAGAAGTGACCATAAAAACCCTGCCGGGTGTATTCAGCCGTGAAGGTCTGGACAGCGGAAGTCTGTTGCTGATCAACAGTTTCGAAGAGCCGGTTAAAGGTAAAGTGCTGGATGTTGCCTGTGGTGCCGGGGTACTGGCCTCGGTACTGGCCATGTACTCGCCGAAGATGAAAATCACGCTAAGTGATGTGAGTGCGGCCGCTATCGAAGCCAGCCGCGCCACACTGGCGGCAAACGATCTGCCGGGCGAAGTCATTGCCAGCAACGTCTATTCCGACATTGCCGGGCGTTTCGATATGATCATCTCCAACCCGCCATTCCATGAAGGTCTGCAAACCAGTCTGACAGCGGCGGAGCAATTGATCCGTGGTGCGGTAAGCCATCTGAACATCGGCGGCGAACTGCGCATTGTGGCGAACGCCTTCCTGCCTTATGCCGCCCTGCTTGATGACGCCTTTGGCAGCCACGAAGTGCTGGCACAAAACGGCCGCTTCAAAGTGTACCGGGCCGTACGTGGACGTCCGCCGCGCGATCTGAAAAAGAAAAAACGTTAATCAGTCAGACGTTGAGGAAACGCATCAGTTCCGCGTTGTAGCGATCACCCGCTGCCACGCGGAAAGGAAACACTGCTTCGATCGCCGCGATTTCGGCTTCACTCAGGGAGACATCAAGCGCGGCGATGTTTTCCTCAAGATAATGACGATGTTTGGTGCCAGGGATCGGCACTATGTTATCGCTTTGCGATAATACCCACGCCAGCGCCAGTTGCGAGGATTTCACCCCTTTCTCCTGCGCCAGTTCACTGATTTTCTCCGCCAGTTGCAGATTTTTCGCGAAGTTGTCCCCCTGAAAACGCGGGCTGTCGCGGCGGTAATCATCCAAATCCAGATCGTCCACTGAACGGATTTGTCCGGTCAGAAAACCCCGACCCAGCGGGCTGTAAGGCACAAAACCAATCCCCAGACGCTCACACGCCGGTAAAATATCGGCTTCCACATCACGTGACCAGAGCGAATATTCGGTTTGCAGCGCGGTGACCGGATGCACTTTATGCGCCCGTTCCAGAATGCTCACAGGCACTTCGCTCAGCCCGATATAACGGATCTTGCCTTCCCGCACCAGATCGGAGAGCGCGCCGATGGTTTCTTCGACCGGCACCGTCGGATCCGGACGGTGCTGATAATAGAGGTCGATAACGTCGGTCCCCAGACGCTTCAGGCTGCCTTCTACCGATTTGCGGACATAGTCCGGATGGCCGTTTGTACCCCGCACCTGCGGATGGGACGGATCACGCACAATACCGAATTTGGTGGCTAAAAAAACCTGATTGCGACGCCCTTTCAGGAAACGCCCCAGCAGTTCTTCATTGGTATGCGGGCCATACATGTCGGCGGTATCCAGCATCGTGACGCCCAGTTCCAGCGCACGCTCCAGCGTTGCCATCGATTCTTTATCATCCAGACCGGTGGTATAGAAGTCGCTCATGCCCATGCAACCCAGCCCCAGCGCTGACACCATCGGACCCTTTTTACCCAGCTGACGTTGTTTCATCGGATTTTCCTTATGACACAGAGAGGAGAAGTAACGGGATAAAGTTTGGTTGTTCTTTCAGGAAAGATAAATCAGCGAAAACGTGCAACACTGTTCATAAATCGCAAACAATCATTGAGAACAGTATGGATCAAATTCAGGCGATGAAAATCTTCATCCGCATTGCCGAACTGGAAAGTTTCAGCCGGGCTGCGGAAGACCTTAATGTGCCACGCGCCACGGTCAGTACGACCCTGAAACGTCTGGAACAGCGACTGGGTGTCCGCTTGTTTCTGCGCACGACACGGCAGGTCAAAATCACCGATGAAGGCAAAATCTATTATCAACGCTGCCTGCAATTGATCTCAGCGCTGGAAGAATCTGACGCCCTGTTTGCGCATCACAAAAACCAGCCAGCTGGCATTGTCCGCATCGACATGCCGCATTCTCTGGCGCGCGTGATGGTGATCCCCGCGCTGCCGACGTTTTACCAGCGCTATCCGCAGATAACCCTGAGTGTCAGTGCCAATGACAACGCCATCAATCTGCTCGATCAGGGGGTGGATTGCGTGGTGCGTGCATGGCCTTCGGAAGATGACAATCTGCAGTCGCGCCATCTGACAGACCTGAAACAAATCACCTGCGCATCGCCGGAATATTTAGCCAAATTTGGTACGCCGCTGACACCGGAAGATCTCACCGCACATCACGCCGTGGGCTATTTTTTTGCCCATCAGCGGGCAGATTCACATCTGGAATTCGTGACTGACGGAAAGATCGAAAAGCGACAACTCGCCAGCACGCTGACCGTCAGCGGCGCCGATGCATACGTCGCCGCCGCAAAAGCGGGTTTTGGGCTGATTCAGGCCTCGGAACTGGCCATGACGCAGGAACTGGCACAGGGCGAACTGGTGGAAGTACTGCATCAGCATCTTCCGCCGCCAATGCCGCTGTACATTATGTATCCGCCCGGCCGCTTCCTGGCCCCGAGGATCCGCGTGCTGCTGGACTGGCTTATCGCGCTGTTTTCCAGCCCTGCTGACCCGGTGTGTAAGAACCTCATTATGGGAAAAATCGTTGATTAAACCATCGATTAACCTGACGACGTTCTGAGACATTGAACCATTCACCACGAATATGCTGTTTTTTACATCAAACGTCCGAAATGGGGGAAATAACTATTGACGCCTGTGGGAAAATCTCTAGAATTCGCCCCCGTGGTTGTGTTACTTGCTGATGACATTCTGATGAATGCATCAACACAGTAATCAATTGGAACGCGATGGTGGCGGAATTGGTAGACGCGCTAGCTTCAGGTGTTAGTGTCCTTTGGATGTGAGGGTTCGAGTCCCTCCCTTCGCACCAATACAATCACAAGATTTATATTGCACGGCACGGTACGCGATGGTGGCGGAATTGGTAGACGCGCTAGCTTCAGGTGTTAGTGTCCTTTGGATGTGAGGGTTCGAGTCCCTCCCTTCGCACCACTCCGGTGATATAAATCGAATCCAGCAGTAAGCAGAAATCATCTGTGCGAAGGTGGCGGAATTGGTAGACGCGCTAGCTTCAGGTGTTAGTGTCCTTACGGACGTGAGGGTTCAAGTCCCTCTCTTCGCACCACGTGATTCTGTTCCTCAGTTTTTCCTTCCTGCAATACTTCTTTCAGTTTCAAAAAATAGAAAAGACCCGCAGCTTTACTGTGTTTCCTGTTTTTCATCTTAAAAAAATCCTTTTATTACAATAAACTAAAATTCAACGTTACCGCAGCCAGACTTCCTGCCAGCGCCATAAATGATGGCAGCAACATATAGTGTCGCAACGTACGGTGGAACAGCATGCCCAGCGTGATCAGCATTGCAACGACTATCAGCACACGTAACTGATCGAGCGACATATGCGTCAGGGCAAGCAGCGGCATCAGTGCGCAAGGCAACAATACGCCCCAACCGCTGGTAAGACGTTTGCCAAACATCCACACAACCGCCCAGATGCCACATGCAATGGCCATTGCTGGTATCATAACCTTGCTCCAAATGATGGTAATGAGAACTAATATCATATAGGATTTTTTCTCATTTACCACCTATTTACAGTCCCACCCTTCGTTTGGGTGACACCTGACCGCAAAAGTGTTAGTTTTGTGGCAGTTAAACCACATTAGTACAGCCTCAATTAAGACAGTCACTATAAAAACAACATTTATTGCGTTCTAATAATTACATATTAGAACTATTAGCCTTCCTGCATGGAATAATTACGCGGTATAGGGCGATAAGACACTTTATCTATTCAGAACAACACACGCTAAATAGAGTAAATTTGATGATATCTCATTCCTATGATGAGCTGCTTAAAAGCAAACATCGGCTGGCGATGTTGCTATTCTTTTTTTTAAATAGTGCAACTGCATTATTTTCTATGGCTTACCCGCCAGAGAATGCAGTCTCTACGCCATTTCCGTTGGTGCTGATTTTTGTGCTTTGTTTTTCAGGGCTGATATTTTCTTTTTTCAGTAAGAAAAATTACTCTGCCCATCTTAATATGTGTTCAGTCGCCGTCGGGCTGTTATGGGCCTGGCAAATAACCTTACGCTTTGAAGAAATCGGCCATCTGGATAAAAATTATCTTTTAGTCAGCTTGCTCAGTATATTCTTTATCAGTGCCATCGCTTTATCAGATAATTTTCTGGCTTTTTGCCTGCATGCAGTACCTTCTACTCTTTGCGTCATCTTCTTAGACGATTTCCAACATGTCGAGCGCATCTTATTTACCGTGTCATTGCCGCTGATTGGCCTGTGGCTGCATCATCTGATGCTCAAACGCAGCGATGAATTTACGCGCAGAATGGTGTCCAATCTCTACAGCGAACGGGAAAAATTCAGCGACCTGAGTATGCTCGATCCGCTGACCGGCCTTTACAACCGCCGGGGTTTGCAGAATAAGCTGGAAACGCTGTTCAATCAGGATTCAGGGCACTACGTTATGCTGCTCGATATCGACCATTTCAAAGCCTATAACGACAACTATGGCCACACGATGGGCGATCAGGCATTGGTGCGTGTCTCTGCCGCTATCCGCGATGCAGTGCGCTCGCGGGATGTGGTTGTCCGTTATGGCGGAGAAGAGTTCCTGGTACTGATGTCCAACGTTAAACAGGAACACGCGGTTCGCATGGCAGAGCGTATCCAGAATAAAGTCCTCGGGCTGAATATCCCGCATTTGTTTAATGTTGAGGTCTCCACCCACGTCACGGTAAGTGCCGGGCTGGCTGCGCTGGAGGACGGTGACTTTATTAAGGCTTTAGGTAAAGCCGATGCCTCACTCTATAACGCAAAAAACAGCGGCCGTAATAAAATATTTTATGCCTGGGAAGAGACCCAGGAGATACAGCAAGCCGTGGAAGAAAAAATAGCCTGACGATGATTTATATATAGTATTAATAACAACACACTTATTGTTATTAATTTTTGCGAACAATGTTCAGCGTTTTACCGGTTCGTCATAAAGAAAGCCGTCATTCATTTTCACTGCATAATCATTCAACTTTCAGCCAGATTAATGGTTCTGGCTGAAAGTAAAGAAACTTGTTTACTATAATGAATGTTACTACTCCCTGTTACTTTTCAACTTTTTAAATCTACTTAAATATGCCTGCACACGTCCGCTTTACCACGAAATAAGCACAGATAAAAATAATCCTAAAAGACATCTTGAGTCCATTTCCCACCCGTTATCGACCTCTTCTGCAACCACAATCCCTTTGTCTCTAAAAAGTCTCTAAAAATGTCCTAGTTTGTTGATTTAATGTAATTATTAATTCTCTTACTGGATTTGTGAACTGACTCATGTTCATCTTCCGGCGAGTGCCAGCGCTGATTTCTCTGTGGCACTGACCGGAAGGCTCCACTACCGGACACTTCTTACACTACCGCCACCCGCTGCTCATGTTTCTGAAGGATCAGTTAACAGCAGCGCTTTTGTTTATCTCATCACTCTACATAATAAAAGGTCCAGTGTATGAACAGTTCGATAGTGTTAGGGATTATCTGGCATCTGATAGGAGCAGCCAGCGCAGCTTGCTTCTATGCGCCATTCAAACAAGTTAAACATTGGTCATGGGAAACCATGTGGTCGCTTGGCGGCTTCTTTTCCTGGATCATTTTACCGTGGGCGGTCAGCTACGTGCTGTTGCCTGATTTCTGGGCCTATTATGGTTCATTCAGTTTTGCGACCCTGCTGCCCATTTTCCTGTTTGGCGCCATGTGGGGCATCGGTAACATCAACTACGGCCTGACCATGCGCTACCTCGGTATGTCGATGGGGATTGGCATCGCCATCGGCATTACCCTGATTATCGGGACGCTGATGACGCCTGTTTTACAGGGCAAAATTGGCATGCTGTTTGGCACAACAGGTGGCCAGCTTACCCTGCTCGGCGTATTTGTTGCGGTCATCGGTGTGGCAATTGTCAGCTATGCGGGTTTCCTGAAAGAAAAAGCATTGGGCATTAAAGCTGAAGAGTTCAATCTGCGAAAAGGGCTGATTCTGGCTATAATGTGCGGGATTTTCTCCGCAGGGATGTCTTTCGCCATGAGCGCTGCGGTGCCAATGCACGAAGCAGCACGCGAACTCGGGATTGATCCGTTGTACGTCGCCCTGCCAAGTTATGTGGTGATTATGGGCGGCGGTGCAGTCGTTAACCTCGGTTTCTGCTTTATCCGCCTGGCAACACGTAAAACAATCTCTTTGCGCGCCGATATGTCGGTAGCGAAATCCCTGCTGCTCACCAATGCGGTCTTTTCCATTATTGGCGGCGTGATGTGGTATCTGCAGTTCTTCTTCTACGCCTGGGGCCATGCCAGCATCCCTGCAGAATATGATTACATGAGCTGGATGCTGCATATGAGTTTCTACGTATTGTGCGGAGGCATCGTCGGTCTGGTGCTGAAAGAATGGCTCGGGGTAGGCAAAAAACCAGTACGCGTTCTTTGTATCGGTGCGCTGGTGATTATTCTGGCGGCGAATATTGTCGGTCTGGGTATGGCACTGTAAGCGTTACGTTTCTCAACGACAGCAGAACTTATTCTGCTGTCGTTGAGGATAAAAGGATTTTGCCGGTCTGCTGTGTAAAACGCTGCCGGTAGTCCCGCGGCGAAACACCACTTGCACGACTGAACACCACAGAAAAATAGTTACTGTCATCAAAGCCGCATTCAGCGGCCACGTCACTGATCGTCATGTTGCCGTAGCGCAGCAAACTCATCGCCCGGCAAAGCCTCAACTGACGTAAATAATGGGTCACGCTCATGCCGGTGTACTGCTTGAACAGCGAACGTAAAGCACGCGGATTGAGCTGATGTTGCAGACAAAACGTTTCAAGATGGAAGGGAGCGGAGATATTTGCCCGCAGAGCCATCAGCAATAGATCCAGCTGATGCGCATCCGGTAACGCGCCACTGTCCGGCCGCTGACGAAAACGCAGTAACAACAGTGCCAGTTGCATCAACAGGGCTTCACTCAGCTGGATCGAAAGCGGCTCCGATTTCATACACTCTTTAGCAAGCTCATCCACTTTATCGCGCAAAACCGCCATGCCAAGCGTACTTAAACGCCAGTAACGTTGTTCCTGGCTGACATTTTCACCCGGTAATAATTGCGACCAGTCGGCTGCCAGCCCGAAACGCTCACGGCAAAACAGCACATTATCCAGTGCCAGTTCATTGACTGACTCATAGCTATGCCGGTCCCGCGAATTAATATAAAACAAGTCACCACAGGTGATGGGATAAGGGATGTCGTTCCAGACATGCAGACCATTACCACGCCAGACAATGACCAGTTCATCAAAATCATGGTCATGACTCGGAAAGTCGGCCTGCGGGTGACGTTCAGCCACCACGACCGAATTCATTTTGGTCAGGAAGAAGTCATTTTTATTCAATTTCAATGACATAGATGCAATCTCAAACCCGTTTGACGACAAAATAAACGAGGCAGTTCTCAGGTAAGAATACCGGAAACCGCGAGAGGTGCCGTTTAACGCAACTGATCACGCATGAGTTTTGGCGACACCGAAAACTCCCGACGAAACTGTGTCGAGAAGTGGTTACTGTCACTGAAGCCGCAGGCATAGGCGATGTCGGTAATACTTTGATCGCTATGATGTAAACGACGGCGCGCCTCCAGCAACCTCAGTCGGTTGAGATACCGCTGTGGCGTCATGCCGGTGTAATGCTTCATCTGACGATGTAATGTTCTCAGCGCCAGCGAAAAACGTTCTGCAGCCTCGGTCCAGTTGACGTCCTCACTGTAATGCGACTGGAGCCATTGCAAAAGTTGATTGACCCTGTTTTCCGAGGTATCTCGCAATTGTGACTGGAAACAGTCCTGATAAAGCAGGATCAGCAGTTGTAAAAACAGACTTTCACGGGTCGCGATGTGTTCCATTTCAACACTGTCAGGCAACGCTGCAAGCTGGGTGATGCAGTTCAGTACCTGCTGAAGCACGCACGGACTGAGCTGCCAGTGGACCTGTGACTGATAGTGATGTTCCTGAGGAAGGAAGTGGCCGACGTCCTGAATGAACCGGAACGCCTTCGGCGAGCGGAACAGCACATTGGTCAGCCGCAGGTTATCCACATTTTCAAACAGATGATGATCGCTGGCGCGCACGAAACAGACCGTACCGGCCGTCAGTGTATAAGGGTTGTCATTGAAGATATGCACACCCGATCCGCTTTCCACCAGCATAATTTCGTGGAAATCATGGTAGTGCTCCGGGAATACATCTTGCGGAAGCCGCCGCTCAACCGTCACAGTCAGCTCAGGTGCCGCAAAATAATCATCACCTCTCAGTAACGTCATGTATCACCTCCGGTTCAAAATCCTTGTGCTTCGGGAACCAACCCTACCCTGCGCCCTGCGGTTTTGCCTTCAAACCACGGCAGTAAAAGCGCCATAAACGGTCATATTTCAAAGATTCAGCCTGTCGTGATGCAGATCTGCGGCAAAGATCACAATCGCGTATTCCGGTTTACTCCGGCGCGGCAAAACCCTGTTTCAGTCAGCTTTGAACCGTTATGTGATCTGCCTCGCATCTACCTTTTTAATGCTGCCATCCCGCCAAAACCGGTGGCAATCACCGGAAGGTGTCCCTCAGGCACCTCCCCTACACTGGCCACATATTCAATAAGGAATGGCCGCTATGAGAACACACCATCTTGCCGCTATTGACCTCGGCGCTTCCAGCGGCCGGGTGATGCTGGCGACGTTTACCCGTCAGGATCCCGATCCGGCAGCGACGCTGACACTGAAAGAAATCCACCGTTTTCCTAATAACCTGATCCGCGTTGATGGCCACGATACCTGGGACCTTGATGCGCTGGAGAAACACATACTTGAAGGGCTGAATCGCCTCGACGCGTCCGGCGTTCAGCTTGACGGTATCGGGATTGATACCTGGGGAGTGGATTATGTCCTGCTTGATGCACAGGGGCAGCGGGTCGGCTTGCCGGTTGCTTATCGTGACAACCGCACGGAAGGCGTGATGGCGCGGATGGAACAGCAGTTTGGCCGCGAGAATTTGTACCAGAAAACCGGCATTCAGTTCATGCCGTTTAACACACTTTACCAGTTGCGCGCGCTGAGCGAACAACAGCCTGAAATCGTCAGTAAAGCAGCCCACATGCTGATGATCCCGGATTATTTCCTTTACCGCCTCACCGGAAAACTGAACTGGGAATACACCAACGCCAGCACCACACAGATGCTCAATCTCGCCACCGGTGACTGGGATGAAGATTTGCTGAAACTTGCAGGTGTGCCGCGCCGCTGGTTGCAAAAACCTACACAGCCGGGTAACTCCCCGGGACTGTGGAAAAGCCCTCGCGGACGCAGCGTACCGGTATTCAGCGTCGCAACGCACGATACCGCCAGCGCGGTGGTTGCCGCCCCGCTGACCAGTTCACACAGCGCCTATCTCAGTTCCGGCACCTGGTCGCTGATGGGCATTGAAAGCCCGCACGCTTTTAACCATGCCCAGGCACTCCACGACAATATCACCAACGAAGGCGGTATCGACGGCAGCTATCGGGTGTTGCGCAATATCATGGGCTTATGGCTGTTCCAGCGGGTTTGCCGCGAACTGAACATCCAGGATTTACCGTCATTAATCACGCTGGCTAAAAACGTCACGCCGTTCACTTATCTGATTAACCCGAACGAAGATCGTTTTATCAATCCCCCCTCTATGGTGGATGCCATTCGCGATGCCTGTCGTCAGGCGGGTGATCCGGTGCCAGAGTCGCCAGCTGAACTGGCGCGTTGTATTTTCGACAGCCTTGCCATGTTGTATCGCAAAATCGCCTTGCAACTTGCTGATTTACAAGGGACACCGCTGGAAGATATCCACATCGTTGGCGGCGGCAGTCAGAACCAGTTCCTGAATCAGCTTTGTGCTGATGTCTGTCAGGTCAGCGTCAGCGCAGGCCCGGTGGAAGCTTCAACGCTTGGCAATATCGGCTGCCAGCTGATGGCGTTAAACGCCGTCAAAGATACCGCTGAATTTCGTCGCATTGTTGCCACGAATTTTGAGCAACACCACTACATTCCACGTATTCACGCGGATTTCGCTATTCACTGGCGCCGTTTTCAGGCGCTCTGTCACGTCAATGAGGAACTCGCAGTATGACTTCATCTATCGATCAAGCATGGACACTTGCCAAAGAACGCTTTGCACAGTTGGGTATTGATGCCGAAGCTGCAATCAAACAACTTGATACCCTGCCCGTTTCTATCCATTGCTGGCAGGGGGATGATGTCGCTGGCTTCGAAAACCCTGAGGGCAACCTGACCGGCGGTATTCAGGCGACCGGTAATTATCCCGGCAAAGCGCGCAACGCTCAGCAGCTTCGTGCTGACTTAGAACTGGCGATCTCCATGATCCCTGGCCCTAACCGGCTGAATCTGCATGCGATTTATCTGGAGTCCGATAAGCCCGTTGCCCGTAATGAGATTGAACCTAAGCACTTCACCGGCTGGGTTGACTGGGCGAAGAAAAACAAGCTGGGTCTGGACTTCAACCCGTCTTGTTTCTCACACCCGCTGAGCGCCGACGGCTTCACGCTGTCACACGCAAACCCGGAAATTCGCCAGTTCTGGATTGAACATTGTCAGGCCAGTCGCCGTGTCTCCGCCTCATTTGGCCGCGCACTGGGCACGCCGTCAGTGATGAATATCTGGGTGCCGGATGGCATGAAAGACATCACCGTCGATCGTCTGGCACCGCGCCAGCGCCTGATGAGCGCACTTGATGAAGTGATTTCTGAGAAGTTTGATATCACCGAACACATCGATGCCGTTGAAAGCAAACTGTTCGGCATCGGTTCTGAAAGCTACACCGTCGGCTCAAACGAATTCTATCTCGGTTACGCTGCCAGCCGCGGCACTGCGCTGTGCCTCGATGCCGGCCACTTCCACCCGACTGAAGTGATCTCCGACAAAATTTCTGCTGCGATGCTGTATGTGCCGCGCCTGCTGCTGCACGTCAGCCGTCCGGTACGCTGGGACAGTGACCACGTAGTTCTGCTGGACGACGAAACGCAGGCCATCGCCAGCGAAATCGTGCGCCATGACCTGTTCAACCGCGTTCATATCGGTCTGGATTTCTTCGATGCCTCGATCAACCGCATCGCTGCCTGGGTTATCGGCACCCGCAACATGAAAAAAGCCCTGCTGAAAGCCCTGCTCGAACCGACCGATTTACTGAAAAAACTGGAAGCCGAAGGCGATTACACCGCACGTCTGGCTTTGCTGGAAGAACAAAAATCCCTGCCATGGCAGGCCGTGTGGGACATGTATTGTCAGCGTCACGATGTACCGGTTGGCGGTCAGTGGCTGGATACCGTCCGTCATTACGAAACCAGCGTGCTGGCAAAACGTTAATTGCCGCCGAACGCAACAGAAACGCATTCACCTTATTCGCAGGAAAGAACCGATGAAAACATTATTTAGCTCGTGGTTTGTGCAAGGCATGGTCAAAGCGACCACCGATATGTGGCTGAAAGGCTGGGATGAACGTAACGGCGGCAACGTCAGCATGCGCCTGTTACCGGAAGACGTCGCACCTTATAAAAATGATTTTTACGACCAGCCGCGCCAGGTTGAACTGACTCAGCATGCGCCTGATCTGGCCAACGAATACTTCATCGTGACCGGTTCCGGTAAGTTTTTCCGTAACGTGCAATTAGCCCCGTCAGAAGCGCTGACCGTTATTCAGCTTGATGACAAAGGCGCCAGCTACAAAATCCTGTGGGGTCTGACCGCCGGCGGTCTGCCAACCTCTGAACTGGCCTCACATCTGCAATCTCACGCTGTGCGTAAACGTGTCACCAACGGTCAGGATCGCGTGATCATGCATTGCCATGCGACCAACCTGATCGCACTGACGTACGTGCTTGAGCTCGACAGCGCCAAGATCACCCGCAAGTTGTGGGAATGCAGCACCGAATGTCTGGTGGTCTTCCCCGACGGCGTGGGGATTGTGCCGTGGATGGTGCCGGGTACCGATGGTATCGGCGCAGCCACTTCCGACCGGATGCAACATCACAGCCTGGTGTTGTGGGCATTCCACGGTATCTTCGGTTGCGGCCCGACGCTGGATGACGCTTTTGGCCTGATCGACACCGCTGAAAAATCGGCGGAGATCCTGGTGAAAGTGATTTCTATGGGTGGAATGAAACAAACCATCCAGACCGATGAACTGATTGCGCTTGGCAAACGTTTTGACGTCACGCCTTTTGAGGCCGCACTGAAAGCCTGATCAGGCACTTTATGCTCCAGACTTCATAAATCCTGCACGGGGAACAGTGGATGTTTCCCGTAGCAGGAAATGGCAAAGACCGCGGAGCAGCGCACAACAGAACACCTATTTTACTTACTCTATAGAGGGAATTTTTATGAGTTTCATGTTGGCACTTCCTAAAATCAGCCTCCACGGTCAGGGCGCAATCGAAGATATGGTTGCGATGCTGGCGACTAAGCAACACGGCAAAGCGCTTATCGTTACCGATGGCCAGTTAATCGAACTGGGTCTGCTCGACAGTTTATTCTCCGCCCTTAAACAGGCCGGACTGCCTTACGCTATTTACGGCGGCGTGGTACCCAATCCAACCTCTGCTCACGTTGATGAAGGTTTCCGTTTGTATCAGGAAAACCAGTGCGATTACCTGATCGCTTTCGGCGGCGGCAGCCCGATTGATACCGCAAAAGGCATCAAAATTCTGACCGCCAATCCGGGGCCCGCCACAATGTATTCCGGTGTCGGCAAAGTTACCAAACCGGGTGTCTTCCTGGTGGCGATTAATACCACAGCGGGCACAGCCGCAGAACTCACCAGCAATGCGGTGATCATCGACAGCCAGCGTCAGGTGAAAGAAGTGATCATCGACGCCAATCTGATCCCGGATATTGCAGTGGATGACCCGGCGGTTATGCTCAAAATCCCGGCCAGTGTCACCGCTGCGACCGGCATGGATGCGCTAACCCACGCTATCGAAGCCTATGTTTCTGTCGGCGCACATCCTCTGACCGATCCGACCGCGCTCGCCGCGATTTCAACTATCACGCAATGGCTGCCAAAAGCAGTCGATCACGGCGATGATATTGAAGCCCGCGAGAAAATGGCGCAGGGACAATATCTGGCCGGTATGGCATTTAACAGCGCAGGCTTGGGGCTGGTTCACGCACTGGCGCATCAGCCGGGCGCGACACATAATCTGCCGCACGGCGTCTGTAATGCCATCTTGCTGCCGGTTGTCGAAGAGTTTAACCGCGCCAGTGCACCTCACCGCTTTGCCGATATCGCCCGCGCGATGGGCGTACATACGCAAGGTATCAGCGAAACACAGGCCAGTATTGCGGCCATTGACGCTATCCGAAAATTGTCCAACCGCGTGGGTATTCCTTCCGGTTTCAAAGAGCTGGGGATTAAGGAAACCGATATCGAAGGCTGGCTCGACAAAGCCCTCGCTGATCCGTGCGCACCGTGCAATCCGCGCACCGCAACTCGTGAAGAAGTGCGCGAGTTGTATCTGAAAGCAATGTAGTTTCTTTGCTCCCCCTGAAAGGGGAGAACACGGAAACAGCTCGGTCTGCTCCCTCCCCTGCGAAGGGGAGGGTTGGGGTGGGGTATTAAATAAAAGCGAATGTGTTGAAGTGTACTTTGACGAGGCGTTTATCTTTAAAACCCCCTCCCAGCCTCCCCCTTCGCAGGGGGAGGAGCTTTCCCTCTACCCCCCGATAATCTAACCGGAGAAAAACATGATCCGTAAATCCTTCGTGATGCAGGTTAATGCGAATGCACACGATGAATATCAGCGCCGTCATTCGCCAATCTGGCCGGAACTGGCGGAAACCCTAAAAGCCCACGGCGCGCATCACTACAGCATTTTTCTTGATGAAAAACGTAATCTGCTGTTTGGCTATGTGGAAATAGAATCAGAAGAAAGATGGAACGCGGTAGCAAAAACGGAAATCTGCCAGAAATGGTGGAAGCATATGGCAGACGTAATGCCTGCCAATGCCGATAACAGCCCGGTCAGTAACGATCTTAAACCGGTCTTTTACCTCGATTAACCCGCTGACCAGCGGGTTTTCCTTTTCCGGCAGACGGATTTTGCGCTTTTGAGGCGGTAAAACGCGTGGTGGCCGGTTTCGCTTTGCCTGAAACTGACGCCGCAAACTTCGGATCAAAACCGTCCGGCGGCACCAGACAATCAGGCCGGATGCCAATCAGACGGCGCATGCCCATCGCGGTCAGCGCCTCGCGGATCACCGGCCAGTTCACCGGATCGTGATAGCGCAGCAAGGCTTTATGCAACCGCCGCTGACGATCGCCTTTCGGCACCACGACGTCTTCACTTTTATAATCCACTTTACCGAGCGGATTCTTGCCGCTGTAATACATGGTGGTGGCGCTGGCGAGCGGCGACGGATAAAAGTTCTGCACCTGATCCAGCCGGAAGCGATTTTTCTTCAGCCACAGCGCCAGGTTGATCATGTCTTCGGTACGTGTCCCCGGATGTGCGGAGATAAAGTACGGGATCAGATATTGCTCTTTTCCGGCCTGTTTGGAATAGCTGTCGAAAAGCTCCTTGAAGCGGTAATAGCTACCCATTCCAGGCTTCATCATTTTGGACAGCGGTCCGGCTTCCGTATGTTCCGGCGCGATCTTCAGATATCCCCCCACGTGATGTTCGGCCAGCTCTTTGATATAACGCGGATCTTCTACCGCCAGATCGTAACGTACGCCCGAGGCGATCAGTATTTTCTTGATGCCCTTCAGGCTGCGCGTACGGCGGTAAAGGTTGATCGTCGGTTCATGGTTAGTGTCCATGTGCGTACAGATTTCCGGATACACACAGGACGCACGGCGGCAACTTTGTTCCGCTTTCGGCGACTGACAGCGCAGCATATACATGTTGGCGGTCGGGCCACCCAGATCGGAAATCACACCGGTGAATCCCGGTACATTGTCGCGGATCTCTTCTATTTCGCGGACGATCGACGCTTCCGAGCGGCTCTGAATGATCCGCCCTTCATGCTCGGTGATCGAACAAAACGCACAACCGCCGTAACAGCCACGCATAATATTGATCGAGAAACGGATCATGTCATATGCCGGAATTGTCGCTTTGCCGTAAGACGGGTGCGGTACGCGCTGGAACGGCAGGCCAAACACTTCGTCCATTTCTTCGGTCGACAGCGGGATCGCCGGTGGGTTGATCCACACATAGCGGTCACCGTGTTTTTGCATCAGGGCACGCGCACAGCCAGGATTGGTTTCGTGATGCAAAATGCGCGAGGTATGCGCGTAAAGCACTTTATCGGCCTTCACTTTTTCAAATGATGGCAACAGAACGTAGGTTTTCTCCCACGGTTTCGGCTTTGGCGCGCGCACCGTTACCGGTTGCGGGGCATCCGGCGCAGGCAACTCTCCTTCCGAGCACGGCAAATCCTCACCGTACGGATTCATGATCGGCTCAATCCGCCCCGGCTTATCGAGCCGCGTGGAATCCACACCGCTCCAGCCGATAAGCGCCGTTTTGCGCATGATAGCCGTGTTGCGCACATCGTGAATATCAGTGATAGATTCGCCCGCCGCCAGACGGTGCGCCACTTCCACCAGCGGCCTTTCGCCGTTGCCATAAATCAGCATGTCAGCTTTGGAATCCACCAGTACCGAGCGCCGCACGGTATCGGACCAGTAATCGTAATGTGCAATACGTCGCAGGCTGGCTTCGATACCGCCGAGCAAAACCGGTACATCGCTGTAGGCTTCTTTACAGCGCTGCGTGTAGACCAGCGTCGCGCGATCTGGACGTTTTCCACCCACGTTACCCGGCGTATAGGCATCGTCATGACGCAGCTTCCGGTCGGCGGTATAACGGTTGATCATCGAATCCATATTGCCGGCAGTCACGCCGTAAAACAGATTCGGCTTCCCGAGCCTCATGAAATCTTCTTTGCTGGTCCAGTCCGGCTGCGCGATGATCCCGACGCGGAATCCCTGCGCTTCCAGCATGCGGCCAATGATCGCCATGCCAAAACTCGGATGATCGACATAGGCATCGCCGGTCACCACGATCACATCACAACTGTCCCAGCCAAGCTGTTCCATTTCCTCCCGGGTCATCGGGAAAAACGGCGCAGTGCCGTAGCATTCGGCCCAGTAACGTGGGTAAGAAAACAGGGTGCGATCGGGTTGGATCAGACTGACTGGCATAGTAAGGTCTTCGTTCGGCGGCAAATAATTGGCCGCAAATTATACGGGGACGGAAACTGCGGCGGGTGAGCAAATCGCTTAAAATTGTTTTAGATCAAATTATGTTTTCTGACTGAGCGCCGTATTATATCCAGGTTGCTCCGGCGCGGAGGGTCTCAGCAGATCCAGTATTTCTTAAGAAGTCATTTCCTTTATACCGGCAATAAAGAGTGCTCAAATAGTCCATTGCTGAATCAGGTTTTAAAGGAAAAATAGCGTTATGGATAATAAACGTTTCCAGAAATTACTCTTACCCAAGCTTACCGAAGCCATGCTGTTTACGCGTTCACGACTGTCGCTGAAATCTGCCAATAAGTTTTATCCGGATAAAAGAATGATTGATGGTCTGATGATATCGGATCCTAAAAAATACCGGCTGCATTCACTGGGCGGCGACAGGGATCGGGGTGCCATGGTGCGGGGTCTGCGAAAGCTCAATCTTTCCTCCCAGCAGCTTTACCGGAAAGTTGAAGAAGATTATCGCAACGGGAAAGAAAATGCGGGCAACTGCGGCGAAAATGCCCGCGTCGCATTTTGTTATATCAGTGAAAACATTCAAAAATGGGAAAGGCTCGCCGGTACGCCATTAAAAGTGATCAGCATCTTCATTACGCGTCCGGTCGACCATTGCCTGGTATTAGTCGGCACCCAGCCTGTACATAACAACGGCAAAATCCTTGAGAACGCACTGATTTGCGATCCGTGGGCAAAGATCGTCTGCCCTCTGGCGCATTATTCTCTTGAGTGGAAAATGAAAATGAATAAATGGTCTAACCGTGGCCTGAAGGGGAAATATCCCGGCGGTGTTTACGACCATTTTGCTAACAGGGATTCCCGTGAAGCGATCCGTATCGGCAAGTTCGTTATTTATGAACAAAATCAGTACAAAATTTCACAGCGGATCCATGATAAAAAGCTTTATTCGCTGATTGATCCCAATGCGATTACCTGACGTTTTCATTGCCATAAAAAAGGCCTGCCGGTTTCCCGCAGGCCTTTCTTTTTTGCTGAGCTCAATCTTATTTTTTCGCCAGCGCCTCAAACACTTTTTCAACGGCCACTGCGCCGGGATCTTTCACCCCTTTCAGGCTGTTGCTGCTGAGATAAGAAGAGCGCCCCGCATTGGCTTTCTTCATGCTGGCCGTGTCTTTGGCCCCTTTGGCTGCCGCTTTAGCCGCCCCTTTCAGCGCATCTTTTTTGCCAAGGGCTTCCAGCGCCGGTTGCAGTGCGTCGATCATCGTGCGATCCCCGAGATCTGCCCCGCCGTAATGCTTCATGCGTTCGAGACCGGACAGCAACGCTTTCGGCAACTTCTCACCCTCACCGACTTTCTTACCGGCGGCGGTAAAGAAGATCGACATCAGCACGCCGCTGGATCCGCCCATGACGGTCGCCAGACGATCGCCGACAACGCCCAGAAGATCGGCCACATTATTCAGCGGTAATCTTTTGCCTTTGTTTTCTTTCTGGATATCGCGCGCGCCGGTGGCAAACGTCGAACCGGTATCGCCGTCACCGACTTTGGCATCGAGTTTATTCAGCTCATCTTCCAGATCAGAAAGTGTCTGAGTAATGGTTTCAACGATTTTGCCAACCTGCGCATTGGACGAGGCTTTTACCGTTTTCTTATTGCTGATTTTTTTGCCTTTTTTGGTCGCCAGTTTCTCAAGCTTCACCAGAGGCTGCCAGCCGGAGGCTTCCACTTCTGCCAGCAAGGCTTCCTCAATGCCGCCTTTAAGGGCAATCACCGAGAGCGAGAACCCTTTCATATCCAGCGCACTGACCAGCGATGCCGGGCCAATCAGATAACGGATCGAACTGCCGAGCGCAGAATGCACCAGTTCTTTGGTGATCTGATTCATTTCGAGCGGAGAGACGCCGCCGAGGTTATTGATCAGCACCGCCAGCTTGTCGCTTTTCTTCACATGTTCCGCAAGCTTGCCGACCAGCGTATCCACCACTTTTTTGCTGTTCTGGGTTTTCATGGTCGACACACCCGGTTCGCCGTGAATACCTAATCCCAGCTCAACGTGGCCCGATTCGATACGTTGCTCTTCTTCATCTTCACCGCCTCCCGGCAGGCTGCACCCCGCCGCCGCGACACCAATACTGGCGGTCGCATTAATCGCCTGCTGGGCGATTTTGGTGACATCTTTCAGGGATTTGCCCTGCTCAGCCGCGTAACCGGCAATTTTATGCACCAGCGCCGTACCGGCGATGCCGCGCGGCTGCTTATTTTCCGGCAGGGAAATGTCGTCGGAGACCATCACCAGCTCGACGTTATAGCCTAAGCCTTTTGCTTTCTCAGCGGCCAGACCAAAGTTCAGACGGTCGCCGGTGTAGTTTTTGACGATCAGCAGACAGCCCGCTTTGCCGGTAACCGCCACAATCGCGTTCAGCACGGCGTCCACGCTCGGAGAAGCAAACACTTCGCCACACACCGCCGCCGTGAGCATGCCTTTGCCGACAAACCCCACGTGCGCCGGTTCATGACCCGAGCCACCGCCTGAAATCAGCGCAACTTTTTTCTTATCCCAGTCACGCCGCACGACAACGCGGATTGCCGGATCGATGTCCAGTTTTGCCAGGTTTTTGTAGGGAGAGGTCAGGATCACCCCTTCAATAACATCGTTAATCAGAGTCTTGCGGTCATTCATAAAGAATTTAGACATACCGGACCTTTCCTTTTAACTGTTTTCCAGGTGAAAAAAAGAGCTTCTACGCAGTATAGATAACCCAAAACATAACACAGGGAAAAGTAACGAAGGGGGCGGGAAAGGCGGTTTCCCGCCTTTTAGGAAATGATGAGAAAAGAAATCAATTGCAGGCGAGAACCTTGATAGCCAAACCGCCTGTCGAGGTTTCACGGTATTTCGAGTTCATGTCCTTGCCGGTTTCGTACATGGTTTCGATGACTTTATCGAGGCACACACGCGGTTCGCTGGTGCGGCGTAATGCCATACGCGACGCATTGACGGCTTTCACGGCCGAAATGGCGTTACGCTCGATGCATGGCACCTGAACCTGTCCGGCCAGCGGATCACAAGTCAGCCCGAGGTGATGTTCCATCGCGATTTCTGCCGCCATAAACACCTGCGCGGTGCTGCCGCCCAGCAGTTCGGTCAGACCTGCCGCCGCCATAGAACAGGCCACGCCCACTTCGCCCTGACACCCCACTTCCGCACCGGAAATCGAAGCGTTCATTTTGAACAGAATACCGACCGCGCCGGAAGCCAGGAAGAAGCGGCTGTACGAATCAGGGCTGATCGGGCGGATAAACTGATCGTAATACGTCAGCACGGCAGGAATGATGCCACACGCGCCGTTGGTCGGCGCAGTGACCACACGTCCGCCTGCCGCATTTTCTTCGTTAACCGCCATCGCGTACATGTTGATCCAGTCAACAACACCCATCGGATCGACATTGTTCTTATCCTGCGTCACCAGAATGCGGCGCAGTGCGGCGGCACGGCGGTTGATTTTCATCGGTCCCGGCAGCAAGCCTTCGGTATGAATGCCACGCGTAATGCCTTCGCTCATCACATTCCAGATGGCCGCAAAGTGATCGCTGATTTCTGTGCGTGTGTGTCCCGCCAGTTCGTTTTGCAGCATCAGTGCCGACAACGACAGGCCGGTGTCCGTACAGTGTTTTTGCAAATCGCTGGCCGAACGGAACGGATACGGACGCACCACCGGATTTTCATCCTGCATCCCAAATTTGCTGGCTTCGACAATAAAGCCACCGCCGATAGAGTAATAAGTTTGGGTATAGAGCAGTTCATCGCCGCTGAACGCACTGATTGTCATGCCGTTTTCATGCAACGGCAGATTACCGGAATGGAAATTCATGCCTGAGCTGGCCGGGAAATCCACTTCTTTTGCGCCCTTGCCCAGCATCAGACGTCCGGTATTTTCTACCTCACGGATAAACGCCGGGATCGCATCGATATCCACATCATCCGGCATATTCCCCGCCAGCCCCATGATAATAGCCAGATCAGTGTGGTGACCTTTACCGGTTAATGATAATGATCCGTAAACATCAACCGCCACGCGGGTGGTTTGGGTTATATGGCCTGAAGAGATAAGTTCATCAGTGAATATTTTCCCGGCTTTCATCGGGCCAACAGTATGCGAACTGGAAGGACCAATACCAATTTTGAAAATATCGAAGACGCTGATCACGGTGGGTACTCCAAGTGAAATTATTTACGGGCGGAATAAACAGAAAAACGGGAGAGAAAGGAGCGGGATATTCCCGCTCACTTTATTTCAGAAGCTTTAATCATTAACCCATCAGGCTGAATACAATGGCTGACATCGCAATCAGACCCATTACAGCAACGAAGACATTACTGATATGGCCGCTGTATTTTTTCATCGCCGGAACTTTACGGATGGCATACATTGGCATCAGGAATAACAGCATCGCAATAATCGGACCGCCCAGCGTTTCGATCATACCCAGAATACTTGGATTCAGGGTTGCCACTAACCAGGTGGTTAATAACATGAAGATACCGGTATAACGGTTCAGCGTTGGCAGGGCAATTTTCTTGCCTTTACTGCGCAAAGATTTAATCACCATGCCGTTAAAACCTTCGCGTGCGCCCAGATAATGGCCGAGGAAAGATTTAGTAATGGCAATAAAGGCAATAAATGGCGCGATATATTCAATGACCGGGTTAGAGAAGTGGTTCGCTAAATAAGACAGAATAGACACGTTTTGCGATTTGGCTTCCATCAGGTCGGCCGGAGACAGGCTCAGGACGCAGCTGAAGACAAAGAACATCACCGTGATCACCATCATGATGTGGCTAAATGCCAGAATGCGCGAACATTTTTTCTCAGCGCCATCACCGTATTCTTTGCGTTTTGCCACTGCAAACGAGGAGATAATAGGCGAGTGGTTGAACGAGAACACCATCACCGGGATCACCAGCCACAGCGTCATCAGCATACCGTGACCTACGCCGTTACCGGAAAGCGAGGCGTTTGTAAACACTGACATATTCCAGTTAGGAATAAGGTAAAGCGCCAGCGCCATCAGCACCGTCACAAACGGGAATACCAGAATACTCATCGCTTTCACGATCATATCCTGACCAAAATGCACCAGTGTCATTAATCCGAGGATCAGGATCAGTGACAGCAACGCACGCGGTGGCGCATTCATATGCATCTGGTGAGTAATAAAACTCTCAACCGTATTAGTGATCGCCACGCTGTAAACCAGCAAAATAGGATAAATGGCGAAGAAATACAGCAGTGTAATTAATTTACCGGCCGTAATACCAAAATGTTCTTCCACGACTTCCGTAATATCTTCACCGGCATTTTTACCCGATAAAACAAAACGGGTTAATCCGCGGTGAGCGAAGAAAGTCATTGGGAAGGCGAGAATTGCCATAATAATTAACGGAATTAATCCGCCAATACCGGCATTAATAGGAAGAAAAAGAACACCCGCACCAATTGCCGTTCCATATAAACCTAACATCCACATGGTGTCAGTTTTACGCCAGGAACTTATTGATTTTTCAGACAGCGTCCCGATTGTTGTATTATCCATGATTCCTCAGCACCTAATTATAAAAATAATTCCGTTTTCCCCAGGAATGGTTGATGTTTTTTTACTGCACCCGTCATCGAAAAAACCACCCTGACGGTTAAAACATACCATTAATGCGGGCATGATACCTATCAGCAGCATAAAAATCTGACTAACGGTGTGGCTTTGAGATCATGGTCACGAATATAGCTAAAATGCCGTCTATTATTCCTTTAAATTCCAATCTATTAACATTTCCTGCAATTTAAATTCATCAAACGGTGATTACGGTAACATTTATTTTTTGTCATATTTTGTTATGACCGTGACTATTATTTTAATAACGGTTGAAATAACACCAATGTGTATTATTTATCGACGCCGCCCCTCTTATCGCTGCTCAAAAATCAACCACGCTCATTAACCTAAACATTCATTAGATTCTCTTCAGTATTCGCTGTTTTCCTGGTTTCTGTAAAAAAATCTACACAAGATGCATGTTGTTTCAGGGTGAAAAACTTTTTATTGACGCTTTCAGAAATCATGCCGATAAAGTTATTCTTATTCCGGTGAAACAATTTCAACCGGAAGAAACACAGAGTGACGCTATGGAAAAAGCCCGATCACCTTTTTACCTGTTAGTGAAGATACGTGTCGGCCATTTTTTTAAGGCTGCGTATGGCTTCGCCCTGCTGATGGTGCTTCTGATCGCTCCGTTAAAACCGGTTATCGCAGAAACCAGCGAGACGTCACCCGACGCCGCCGTCGCCCAGACCGTTAACGGTATCCTCAGTTATTCGCGCTGGCCCGACAAAACGACCTCGTCTTCTTTAACACTTTGCATCATTCAGCCAGTTAAATACGCGGCGCTACTCACGCCCGATGGCAGCGCTTTTGCTGGCAGACCGCTCAAAGTGATGACGTTGCCTTTTGACAGCCCGCTGCTGACCGCGCAGTGCGATGCCATTTATTCCGGCAGAACAACGGCTGAGCAGCAAAACGATTTGCATCAGCGCCTGGAAGGCCATGCCATTTTAACGATCAGCGAAGAAGACGAGACCTGCGGATTACTGAACGCTTTTTGTCTGGTAATCACGCCCCTTCACACCGGATTCAAACTGAATCTGGACACGCTGTCCCGCAGCGGTGTGCGGGTTAATCCCGCCGTATTACAACTTGCCAGGGAAAAGGAGTAACCATGGAAAATAAAATTCCTGTTCCTGACACAGAACAGCCGCGCCAGCGCCCGACGCTAAGCGCCGCACTGAACAGAATCCATGTGATTGTGATTTTGACCGCGATTGGCCTTGCCGGTTTTTTACTGATCTTGCTGGCCCTGATCGCCCTGCGTTCGCATGCCGAAAATAATCTGCAACTGACCGCACGCGCTATCAGCTACACCACCGAAGCGGCGCTGGTGTTTAATGATCCTGCCGCCGCGCACGAGTCGCTGGAGTTCATCGCTAAACGCGGCGATTTCACGCAGGCTAAAATTCTGACCCCCGCCGGTGCAACGTTCACGGAATGGCAGCGGCCGGTGAACAGCAACTGGGACAAGCTCGGGCAGTTCGTCGGCCACCTGGCTTTCCCGGAGCCTGTCACGATGCCGGTGAACCATTCCGGTTCGCTCATCGGTACGGTCTGGCTCGCCGGTAATGGCGGAACCCTGGCGGGTTTCCTGCTGGAAACGGTGCTTAGCCTGATCGGCTGTCTGGTACTGACGGCCCTGGTGGCGCTGTATTTTTCCCGCCGGATGCAAAAAGGTATTGTCGATGCTCTCGGCCACATTACGCGCGTCACTCATGACGTCAGCGCTAACCGTTCGTTCAGCCTGCGTGTCCCTTCTGCGCCGATTGCCGAGCTGCACACGCTGAGCCAGGACTTCAACAGCCTGCTGACGGAGCTGGAAGCCTGGGAAAACCATATGCGCAACGAGAACGTCTCACTGACCCAAAAAGCATTGCATGACGGATTGACCGGCCTGCATAATCGCGCGTTTTTCATTGATACGCTTAATCAATGCTTTAACCCGATGCGCCCGGCGCTGTCACTGGCGTTGCTGTTTATTGATGTCGATAACTTTAAAGAGATCAATGACTCACTCGGTCATGCTGCCGGAGACCGCGTGCTGATGGTGATTGGTGAACGGCTGGCGAAAACACTGCGAAAAGGCGATGTGCTGGCGCGTCTGGGCGGTGATGAATTTGCCATCTTGCTTGAACCGATGGTTTCCACCGCAGAGGCCGTGGCATTTGCCGAACGCATTGTTGAAATCATGAAAACCCCTGTCATCCTGCTCAATAACAAGACGCTGGATGTTTCTCTCAGTATCGGTATCGCGCTGTCGCCTTCTCAGGCCACTAACGCGAAAGAGTTACTGGATAAGGCCGATGAGGCCATGTACCGCTCGAAAAAAATTTCCGGCAGTTGCTGGCATGTTTCTTCAGGCATGCCGCTTCCTGTCGTGATGAAAGACTAAAAGGAATTAATGACAATGAATACCTGCAACACTTTCAAGACCTGGTTTCAGTTCGCCGCAATGGGGATGTGCATTCTGCTGCTGGCCGCCTGTCAGACCAAACCGGCGGGATTAACGCCGGAACAGATCGCCGTACTGCAAAAAAACGGCTTCTCACAGACAGCCGAAGGCTGGGAACTCGGGCTGGATGCCAAAGTGCTGTTTGGCAATAATCAGGCGACGCTTTCGGCAGAAAGTAAGCAGTCGGTGGAAAAACTGGCCAGTGAACTGCTGCATGTCGGGCTGAATAAAGTCAATCTCGACGGCCATACCGACAACTACGGCGACGCCGGTTACAACAACGATCTGTCTCTGCGCCGCGCCAACACCGTTGCCGCCGCCTTTGCCGATGCCGGCATGCCACGCGCCAATATCCATACCCGCGGATTAGGGCAGAGCCAGCCGGTCGCCAGCAATAAAACCCAGGCCGGACGCGCCCAGAACCGTCGCGTGTCTGTGATTATTGTGGTGTAACTTACAACAACCCCACCATATGCAGCGCCGCCTTGCAGTTATCCGTTCTGCGCCAGGCGAGCGCGATCTGCGTCGTTAATGTCTGCCCTGCCAGGGGCAGACAGCGCACATTGGTTTCATCAATCTTACTTAGCGACGCCGGCACCAGCGCGTAACCAAATCCTGTCGCCACCATACTCAGCGCCGAGGTAATTTGCGGACACTGCTGCCCGTAGCGCGGCGAAAATCCCGCCTCTTTACACGCCTGTGTCACGGCATCATAAAGCCCCGGCGATAAATCGCGGGGAAAGGTGATCAGCGTGTCGTGGCGCAGCGCTGCCAGCCGGACTTCTTTCCCCTGACTGAGCGGATGCTTCTTCGGCAACGCCACCATCATTTCCTCAATATCCAGCACCTTATAACTGAACTCCTTGCTGCGCTCGCAAGGCAGACGGATAAACGCCGCATCCAGCGCGCCCTCGCTCATCGCGGTCATCAGCCCTGCCATATCTTTTTCCTGCGGCTCCAGCACCATGCCCGGATACTTGTCACGGAAGCGATGCAGCAGCTCAAACACCTGCGGATTGAAGGCCGTTGAGGTGGCAAAACCGATGCGCAGCGTACCGTTCAGGCCGCGTGCCACCGCACGGGTACGTTCAAAGGCGGCATCGGTCAGTTTGATGATGGTTTGTGCGTCGTCGTACAGCACTTTTCCGGCTTCGGTCAGCTCGACGCCACGGGTCAGACGCTTGAGTAAAGGGGTTCCGATTTCATGTTCGAGCCGCTGGATTTGCTGACTCAGGGGAGGCTGGGATATTCCCAGGAGTTCGGCAGCACGGGTGAAGTGGCCCGCCTCGGCTACCGCGACAAAATAACGCAGATGACGAAGTTCCATATCAAAAACGTCTCAAAGTAAACACCTCCTTATATTGGAACTCAGGACGGAATGGGGTCAACCTTTTAGTTAGCAAAGTTAATTATTCGACGGAGACCCCCTGCATGAAAAGCCATTCTGAGTCCTGTTCCTGCGTCGCCGATATTGCCCGCACGGCGACAGCGTTTAAACATCAGCATCCTGACCGCGTGCTTTATCAGTCGTCACTGATGAGCGCCTTGCTGAGCGGCGTCTATGAAGGCGACACCACGATGGCAGACCTGCTGAAACACGGCGATTTTGGCCTCGGCACCTTTAACCATCTCGACGGCGAACTGATCGCATTCAACAGTAATATCTTCCAGTTGCGTGGCGACGGCAGCGCCCGGCGCGCCCTTCCTGAACAAAAAACGCCCTTCGCCGTCATGACATTCTTTAACCCGACTAATGAATACGTGATTGACCGCCCGCACAGCCGTGAACAAATCCACGCCGTAATTGATAACGCCGTCGCCAGCCAGAACACCTTCTGCGCATTGCGCATTGATGGTGAGTTCAGCCGCGTCGAGACTCGCACCGTACCGGAACAGCACCGCCCTTATAAACCGATGCTCGAAGCCATCGAAGCGCAGCCAACATTTCATATTGAAAACAGCCAGGGCGTGCTGATTGGCTTTCTGACACCTGCGTATATGCAGGGCATCAACGTGGCGGGCTATCACGAACATTTCATCAATCAGACACGCAGCAGCGGCGGCCATGTGCTGGATTACCAGGTTGAGCGCGGCGTGCTGACTTTCGGCACGGTCGAAAAGCTGTTGATCGACTTTCCGCAGGACAGTGATTTCCTGCACGCCAACTTATGCCCTGACGATTTAAATGATGCGATTCAGTCCGTTGAAAGTTAACAGTCCGCAGACAAAAGGAATAAAGCCATGAAAAATTCAGACAGCCAAAGCGAATGGAAATGCGGTGCGGATCTGGTCGTCGCGCAGCTTGAAGCACAGGGTGTCAAACACGTGTTCGGCATTCCCGGCGCAAAAATCGATCGTGTTTTCGATTCGCTGGTCGATTCCCGCATCAAAACCATTCCGGTGCGTCACGAAGCCAACGCCGCCTTTATGGCCGGTGCCGTCGGCCGCCTGACCGGGAAAGCGGGCGTCGCGCTGGTCACCTCCGGCCCCGGTTGTTCGAACCTGATCACCGGCGTTGCCACCGCGACCTCCGAAGGCGATCCGCTGGTGGCTTTAGGGGGCGCGGTGAAACGCGCCGACCACGTTAAACAGGTGCACCAGACCATGGACACCGTCGCGATGTTCCGCCCGGTCACCAAGTATTCCGCCGAAGTCACCTCGTCTTCCGCACTGGCCGAAGTGCTGGCGAATGGTTTTCGCGCCGCCGAGTTCGGGCGTCCGGGTGCAGCATTTATCAGCCTGCCGATGGATATCGTCAATGAACCGGCCAGCGGCAAACTCCTGACCTCGCAACCGCCCGTACTGGGCAGCGCGCCGCACGACGCGATATTGCAGGTCGCACAATTACTGAAACAGGCCAAAAATCCGGTCCTGCTGCTCGGCCTGATGGCCAGCCAGCCGCGCAATGCCGAGGCGATCCGTCGTCTGCTGCATAAAAGCGATCTGCCGGTCACCAGCACCTATCAGGCGGCAGGCGTTATCGATCAGGCTTCGTTCCATCGCTTCGCCGGTCGCGTCGGTCTGTTCAACAATCAGGCCGGTGACCGCCTGCTGCGTAACGCAGATCTGGTCATCACCATCGGTTACAGCCCGGTCGAGTATGAACCGGTGCAATGGAGCAACGGCAGCGCCGAACTGGTACATATCGACGTGATGCCCGCCGAAACCGACAGCGATTATCTGCCGGACGTCGAACTCGTGGGCGATATCGCCGACACACTGGATCTGCTGACAGAACAGATCCCGCAGCGCATCGATCTCAGTGCTTCTGCTATTGCTATCCTCGACGATCGCCGACAGCAGCGCGAACTGCTGGCCCAGAAAGGCCGCAGCCTGAATCAGTTTGCCATCCACCCGCTGCGTCTGGTGCGCGCGATGCAGGACATCGTTAACAGCGACGTCACCCTGTGCGTTGATATGGGCAGTTTTCACATCTGGATCGCCCGTTACCTTTACAGCTTCCGTGCGCGTCAGGTGCTGATTTCCAACGGCCAACAAACCATGGGTGTCGCGCTGCCGTGGGCGATTGGCGCTGCGCTGGTCGATCCCAGCCGCAAAGTGGTTTCCGTATCCGGCGACGGCGGCTTTATGCAATCAAGCATGGAACTGGAAACCGCCGTACGCCTCGGCGTCAACCTGCTGCACATCATCTGGGTCGATGAGGCCTACAACATGGTGGCAATCCAGGAAGAGAAAAAATACCAGCGCACCTCCGGCATCCAGTTCGGCCCGATTGATTTCAAAGCCTACGCCGACGCCTTCGGCGCCAAAGGTTTTGCCGTCACCTCCGCCGAAACGCTGGAAAGCACCCTGCGCGCCGCCATGGACGTACAAGGCCCCGCCGTCGTCGCCGTCCCGGTGGATTACAGCGATAACGCGCTGCTGATGGGGCAACTGGAGATGGGGAGGATTTTTTAGAGGGTGGGGTTTTTACTAGATAAGGCGCAGAAATGCGCCTCTATTTTTGCAGCATTTTTAACGCTTTTTCCCGCGCCTCGACAGTTTGCAAGCGGACAATATGTGTTGAACCGCAAACCAAACACTCTGTGCAATATTGAGGCTTAAGAAATTTGAAAATCTGCAAAAACTTTCTAAATGCACTGATGCGAGTCTTCGGTTGCCAACTAACTTTGACGAGTTTATTGCACTCCTCACAGATAGAAAGGTGTACAAAATCATGCGGCACTTTACTGTTAAGCAAAACAATAAAATGGCGAAGCTGCTTTTCAATATAAACGGATTTATTGGCTTTCGTCAGCTCTGGGTGGCTGTAGTACTCACCTTCATTCTCAAGCAAGTAAAGCTTATCTAAGAGATCTGTCCAAATACTGAATATTCCGTAATCGTAGTTAGTACAAGAATAGATTTCGGCAAGCAAATTAATCGCTTCATTCTGAGTTAAATGCCCTTCAAGAGCCATATGGCAAAGCTCAAGTGCATATGACCTGCTCCCCGTTGATTAATACACCACGATGTTAGTAATGTCTTCATAAGCCACATGAGGACATCCCCATGAAG